>NZ_JBNPOS010000003.1:0-97152 GCF_050315295.1 Streptococcus sp. SGI.013 | reverse complement strand
TTATAAAAAATGTCAAATGTTTAATTAATTAAAATATAATCGTTTTTATAAAAACAACCTTTATCCTCAATTCTACTACAGATTTTTTGAACATAGAATATATGATATAACTTATAATAAATATAAACATGAGCAACAAAAAAGAAGTGAGGTATCACTTCTTTTATAGATTCAGTTAAGTTAAATAATTTATTTTAGATAATGGATTCATCTTTCCAAAAAATAGTTGTTTTTCAGAAAGTTAAACTAAGTATCACTCTTTCAGACTATCTTTCTCCAGTCATCATCAATCTTATTATTTGTTACTTCCCAAGAAGAGTTAAGCTTAAAAATGCTTACTTCTTTATGTTTATCTCTTGTATCATAATATGATAGCCTTACTTCATCAAAATCTTCACCTTTAAAATCTTTCTGTAGCAAAATAAATTCTAAATCGAATCTTTTGATTTCGTTACCGTTTAATAAGAAAGAGTATGACCCATTATCTCCAAAGCTTTCTTTTCCTTCTTTAGTATCATAATGAGTTGCCTGTACCATATTACACATATATTTATTTCGATAATATAGGGATAGATTTAAATTTCTTATAATTTGTTTAGTTGACTTTGTATTGTGCAATTCTATCCACAAAGGAACATCAAATACCATCCCACTTTGTGATTCACTAAATCCCCACGCCTCCCTTGTCGATTTATTATAAACTGATTTAATGTAGATATGAACTTTTCCTCTATTTGATAGTATATACGTAAAATAAGTTTGAGCAAAAAATCCAATTAAAGTAGAAAATAATGATATTAGAGCACCAATTATGAGCAAAGAAACTTCTTTGTTTTTTAAAATTTCCACTAAAAAAATTCCCCACTACTTCCATCAAAATAAAGTTTTCTAGTAATTTCAGCATTAACTTTACTTAGTTCATCTTTAGTTTTGTCAGATGTATCAATATCAAGATTATCTAAAACACCAAATTCTTGCTCTAAATCCAATAAAATTTCAATTATTCTAAACTTTACATTGCTGATTAACTCAGAAAAATTTGTTCTACTTAAAACTTGCTCTAATCTGACACATTTAATGTATCCGTTGCTATTCTTATTAACCATACCAGCGCATTCTATTAAATTATATGATGGCTCCCTATCTTTTTTTAAAATCTCTTCTACAGTATTTATTCCATCTAAAATAACTCTATTCTCTAGAATCTCTCTAATTTCTTTAGTAAAATATGATTCTGATAATGGCTGATTTGTCACTTGAGTACTAGCATTAAAGCCAGTGTAAAGTATCATATATGATATATTCTTCCGATAGTTAGGAATCGTATGTTCTTCTGAGTATCCGTTTAACTCCCTTTCTATCCATAGAAGAAGCTCCTCATTTTTCAAGGAGTACGTAATTACTAACAATCTATGTAAAGCACTCTCCAAAGAAATATTATCAAGTGCTATATCTTTAATTATTTGACTTTTTGCCATTAGCCCAATCTCCTTTGTCAGACAGATTTTTTATTTCAGTATATCACATTGCTGACCTAAATTATTGATTCTGTTCTACTTAAATACCGAAAAACTCTAATATTCTTATTATCCGAATCCAAAGTAACCTGAAAATGAAAATAATGGTCTCGACCATCTACCGACTTTTGCTTATTGAGCCTAAAATAATTCTTATGAGATAAAGCCATAGACAATAGAATATCATCTTGAGCGAGAAAAAGATGAAGAAGAGAGGTATTTTAACCAGTCATGAGCTACCTCAATGGCTTAACGCTATTGAAGAAGACCTGCATAATGGTGACCTAACATATATGGATTATTCCCTTTTCTATACAACTTTTCTGCTTTCAGATAGGAAATCTGAAACATATGCACTTCAATGGAAACATATTGACTTTGCTAACAATAAGATTTATATTGTACAGGCACTAGATAGATTCGGTAATGTAAAATCTACTAAAGGTAAGAGAAAGACAAGTTTTATTGTTTCCAATCTCTTAATGACTATTCTTGCTAAATGGAAAGAAGAACAAAAATCAATTCTTAAAAAATATAAAATCCGCCAAACTAATAAACAGTTTGTCTTTACCTTTGAAGATAGAAAAGGAGGTGTTAATAAGCGACTTCATATTGATTATTTAAATTATAGAATGAAATCTATCGAAAGACGTCACTCTGAGTTAGCTCATGCCACACCACATATGTTACGTCACACAGCTGCTTCATTAGCCAAATTGGCTGGGTATTCTTTTAGTCAAATTTCAGAAGCTCTTACACACAGTGATTCAGAGACCACTAAAGGTTATATCAATGTCATTGACACTATCCCCAAAATAGTTGAAGAAATTGCCTACCGAAATCTGAAAAAATAATG
The DNA here is from genome assembly GCF_050315295.1 of Streptococcus sp. SGI.013. Lineage (NCBI taxonomy): Bacteria > Bacillati > Bacillota > Bacilli > Lactobacillales > Streptococcaceae > Streptococcus > Streptococcus sp. SGI.013. The sequence continues at coordinate 94,779 of NZ_JBNPOS010000003.1, read as the reverse complement.
GTGTGAATTTGGTGTGAAAAGTGGTGTGAACTTTGCTAAAAAATATCAAAAAAACACCCCATGGTGTGAACCATGAAGTGTTGTAAATGCAGTATTGTAGCCGTTTCTTAACGTTTAGAGAACTGGCTAGCTTTACGTGCTTTCTTAAGACCTGGTTTTTTACGTTCAACCATACGTGCGTCACGTGTAAGAAGACCAGCGCGTTTCAATGAATCACGGAAATCTGGATCAACTTGAAGAAGTGCACGCGCGATACCATGACGGATCGCACCTGATTGACCAGCATATCCACCACCTACAACGTTAACGAAAACGTCATATGAACCTGCAGTTGATGTTACTGCAAATGGTTGGTTGATAACTAAACGGAGGTCAGCGTGTGGGATGTATTCTTCTACATCTTTTTTGTTAATAGTGATTTTACCAGTACCTGGAACCAAACGTACGCGTGCAACCGCGTTTTTACGACGACCAGTACCTGTGTATTGTGCTTGTGCCATTACTTAGATGCTCCTTTCCTCTTAGATAAGACCTGTAATATCAAGTACTTCTGGTTGTTGTGCAGCGTGTGTATGCTCACCACCTACAAATACTTTCAATTTCATACCTTGCGCACGTCCAAGAGTGTTGTGCGGAAGCATACCTTTAACAGATTTTTCAATCAAACGAACAGCATTTTTAGAACGCAATTCACCTGCTGAGATTTGTTTCAATCCACCTGGGTAAAGTGAGTGAGTGTAGTAGATTTTATCTGTTGCTTTTTTACCAGTCAATTTAACTTTTTCAGCATTGATAACGATAACAAAGTCACCTGTATCAGTGTGAGGTGTAAATGTTGGTTTGTTTTTACCACGAAGTACGCTAGCAACTACTGCTGAAAGGCGTCCAAGAGGTACATCAGTAGCGTCAACTACATACCATTTGCGTTCAACTTCACCTGGCTTAGCCATGTATGTTGTTTTGTTCATGATTTCTCCTATATAATCGTTTTTGTTTACTAGGCGGATGTTCCGGTCCGCGAGTTATTTGAAGGGTTCCGGGGCCTTTCAAATGGGGTAAACAATACCGCTTATAATCATACCAAAATTTAACCTCAATCGTCAAGTCATTTGCTAGGATTTTTTTACTTTTCACCAAATTAAATCTTTTGTTTACACTATCAAACTATCCTCTGGCATATCGTATCTAAAACAAGCACTAAACCTTCCATTTGGGGCTTCATTTTTTAATAGTGTTTAACGTGAAACGAAAAACGGCTGGAGCATTTCCAACCGTTTTTTCGTAACCATTAATTAATTGTGATCATCATTATTTTCCCAACTCATCTAACATATCCTGCAGTTGATCGAGTTGGTCTGCATTCCAAGGACGTAAAGGGGGCTTGGTTAAGTCCAAATCCTTTTTAAAGCTTGCAACGTCTTTTTTTAATTGGTTAACATCTTTTTCCAGCTCTCTGGCTGAAACCCTCAAGGCTCCTTGGGAAAAGATTAACCATTGTTCATTCAAATCACTGGTTGCCACAGATACACGCGTCGTGAGGCGATTAAACTGACCCACCAAACGTTCAATGTAGGCATCGGCAGTTTCCCCTTCTTCTGTAAAAACAACCTGTAGCTGATAGTGATCGTAAACCTGTCTAACACCTGGGACATATTGGGCATCAAAAACACAGATAATCTCTAACTCTTCAAATCCAGCATAATGACTCAGTTTTTTCAACAATAGGTCACGCGCTTCTTCCAATTGATTGGTTTTAAAAAAGTGCTTAGTCTCTTGCCAATAAGCAATCATATTATAACCATCAACAATCAAAATACGACGTTTCATCTTAGCCACGATTTCTAAAAACCTCATACATCAACAAGGCTGCTGCTACACTAGCATTGAGACTTTGGACATGTCCATTCATAGGAATCGTCACCATCTCATCTACTTGTTTTTTGATATTAGCAGAAATCCCCTTGCCTTCATTGCCAATGATAAGAGCAAGTTTTCCTGACGTGTTCCATTGATGTGATGGTGTGCCATCCATATCAGTCCCAAAGACCCAGAAACCTGCTGCTTTAAGCTGATCAAGAGTCTGACTAAGATTGGTGACACGAGCAATAGGGATATGTTCCACTGCACCTGTTGATGTTTTAGCAACAACTGGAGTAACACCGACGGCACGATGTTTAGGGATAATCACACCACAAACATTAGTCGCATCTGCTGTTCGCAAGATAGAACCGAAGTTGTGTGGGTCATTAAGACCATCTAAAATGAGAATAAGGGGATTATCTTCCTGCTCTGCTTTTTCTAAAATCACAGACAGCTCACTATAAGCAAATTCGGATACCCGAAGAACAAATCCTTGATGGACGGCTCCTTCTGTCATCTCAGACAAGGTTTTTTTAGGCGTCCAAGAGATGGAAACTTTTTTTTCTGCTGCTAGTTGTTTGATTTTCTCCACATTTTTCCCACGAAGGTCATCTTGTAGATAGAGTTTATTTCCTGTGTTGGCAAGCAAGCTTTCTGTCACTGCATGCACACCATATACGATATCATTTTGTTCCATGCCCTTATTATAGCACAGTTTTAACTCACTAGGAGCTCCAAAGCCTATCCATTCTAAAAAAGCTGGAGAAAATCCCCAGCTTTCTGCTCAAGCATCATCTTTTGATAGGACTCGCTTAAACTACATTTTATGTTTTGGATGGTAAGTTTTAAACAGACCAACAAGACCTGCAATTAAGAAGCTAACAAAACCAGCATAAGTAAGGTAAACTGAAGTTTCTTCTCCTGTTTTTGGTAGAACAGATTTACCCGCACGTGTCACAGATTTGGCAACTCCTTTAGTCGATTCGCTAACACTTGATGCGCTGACTTTAGCTGCAGATTGACTAGCAGTCTGTTGACTTGCTGATACTTCTGAAGTTGAAGAAGCTGTACTAGTAGCGGCTGTAGATGTTGCAGTGGATTGACTAGCTGAAGTGCTAGCAGCTACCTGAGTTGATTGGCTTTCAGAAGCAGCTTGGCTAGCTGAGGTACTAGTAGCCACTTGAGTTGATTGACTTTCAGAAGCGACCTGGCTAGCTGAAACACTTTCTGATGCGGCCACACTAGTAGAGGTAGAACTTTCTACCGCTTGACTTTCAGAGCTTGCCACAGTGCTAGTAGATGTCGCAACACTATCACTGACAGATGCAGAAGCCACAGTAGAACTAGACTGACTGGCTACTTCTGAACTGGCTGTAGTTGATGTTGCTGTAGGTTGATAGGTAAACATAGTGGTACCACTACGTAATCCCACACCTGCTTCATCTAGGTTAGCCTTGATTACATAATCCCCTGCTGGCATTCCTTTCATTGTAAACCAAAAATTAAATGTGGTACTACCTTTTGGAACAGCATAAGTGATGTCAGAAACCACTTTACCTGAACTATTTAGCAAATCTACCTTAAGATTTCCACCAGCAGTTAGGGCGCTAGGTAAGGTAACAATCATTTTTGTCCGATCGTTTTCACTTACTGTTTCAATCAAAAAGTTCACATTATCAGTGGTAACAGTTGCCATAGATGCTGTATCAGAAGTTGTAGCATTATCAGCAAAAGCCACAACTGACGGACTTCCAGCCAACAAAGCCATAGTAGCTAAAGATGTTACAAATAATCTACGTGATTTCATCATTCTCTCCTCCTCATTTTAGTACTCTTTATACTTCTATTATATACCTTTGTAAGCGTTTTTCAAGCAATTATACAAGATTTTTTACTTTTTTATGACAAATTATTACAAATATTACAAAAACAAAAAAAACGGATGCTTATCATCCGTTTTTCGTTTCATTTTCTTGTGACTCGATCGTTTGAATTGCCCACTGAATCAACTCTTCTAAACGCTCAATACGCTCTAACATGTGAAGATAGCCCATGACGGCTTCAAAGCCTGTGGACATCCGATAGGTAATCACATCTGCATTTTTTGCTTTTGTATGACTAGTAGCATTACGGCCACGCTTGTAAATTGCTTCTTCTTCTTCTGTCAAAAGGTTTTGTGTCATCCATTGAGTTGCTAAGTAAGCTTGTGCTCTGGCAGAAACATACCTTGTAGCCTCACGATGTAATTGATTGGGCTTGGTCTGCCCCTTAAAGATCAAATACTTTCTAATATAGGTGGAATAGATCGCATCTCCCTCAAAAGCCAGGGCGATGCCGTTAATCAATTTGACATCAATCACGTGTCCACCTCACACCATCTTTGGTATCAAGAAGTTTTATCCCTTTTTCTGCCAATTGGTCACGGATGCGATCAGCAGTTGCAAAATCACGATTGGCACGCGCTACTTGACGCTCCTCAATTAATCTTTCAATATCAGTATCAAGTTCCTCTTCTTCAAAGACAATGCCAAATACAGCCAACATTTTCTCAAATGCTGCTTTGATAGCCTCAGTATAGTGACCTGAATTGATCCACTTAGCCATATCAAAAATTGCTGTAATCCCATTAGCTGCATTAAAATCATCATCCATGGCTGATGTAAAGGCTGAAATATACTGATCCAAAGCCTCTATATCGGTATTATCCGTAAAGGGTTGTTGGTAAGTATTTTTGAGGTATTTCAAATTTACCTCCGCATCATGAATGGCCTTGTCTGTATAATTTAAAGGGCGACGATAGTGCTGAGTAGCCAAAAAGAAGCGTAAGATCTGCCCATCAATTTCTTGAAGCATGTCATGAGCCGTCAAAAAATTACCTAGTGACTTGGACATCTTTTCATCATTGATGTTAAGCATGGCATTGTGCATCCAATAATTTGCAAATTTTTTGCCTGTTTTTGCTTCTGACTGTGCAATTTCATTGGTATGATGCGGAAATTCAAGATCTGCACCGCCACCATGAATATCAATAGTATCTCCTAATAATTCTGTCGCCATTACAGAACACTCGATATGCCAACCTGGACGCCCAGCTCCCCAAGGGCTCTCCCATGAGACTTCACCTGCTTTAGCAGTCTTCCAAAGTGCAAAATCAAAGGGGTGTTCCTTCAAATCAGCCTCATTGTCCACACGTCCAGAAGCACCTGCTTCCAGATCAGCTAAAGTTTTATTGGCTAACTTTGCATAGTTGTCTGATTTTGCCACACGAAAATAAACATCTCCTTTTGACACATAGGCAAAATCTTTTTCAATCAACTCTTCCACAAATGAGATAATCTCATCCATATAATCAATCACGCGCGGATTGCTAGTAGCAGGCTTGACTCCTAGAGCTTTGACATCTTCTTTAAATGCAGCAATAAACTGGTCTGACAATTCCTTAGTTGTCACACCTGCTTCATTTGCCGCTTTGATAATTTTGTCATCTACATCTGTAAAGTTAGAAACATAGGCCACTTCAAATCCACGGTATTCAAAGTAACGACGGATAGTGTCAAAAGCCACTACACTACGTGCATTACCAATATGAATATAGTTATAAACCGTTGGTCCACAGACATACATCTTAACTTGCCCTTCTATCAAAGGAGAAAACTCACGTAGGGAACGCGTTAAGGTATCATAGATTTTTATTGTCATCTCTTATTATCCTCTTTCATCATCCTTTACAAGATGATCTAGTTTACGCTTTTTGACAAAGGCTAAAGCTACACTTGCCCCAGAAAAAACAAGCCAAAACAAACCAAGTTGCCACTGATGATCTTTAAAATGTAAAAGCATCAACACCAAAGCTAACCCAACTGTCAAAATATTGATCCAATAATTTTTCCAAATCATCTTAATCACCTAAAATAGCTTAAAGCCTAGCAGAATGATAACTTTCTTCACGCCTTTGCTCAATCGTTTTAATAGCAGTTTCATTTTTTTGCCCATGAACACGGACCACCTTAGCAGGAACGCCAACCACTGTCACATCAGCTGGCACATCAGACAAGACTACTGCGGCCGCTCCAACCTTAGCATTTTCTCCAATCTCAATAGGACCAATTAACTGAGAATGGGCAGAGATTAAGGCGCCTCTTCGGACTGTCGGATGGCGCTTACCGACATCTTTTCCTGTTCCTCCAAGCGTCACACCATGATAAAGCATGACACCTGACTCAACAATAGCGGTTTCACCAACCACCAAACCGGCACCATGGTCAATAAAAACACCCGGTGCAATCTGAGCTCCTGGATGAATTTCAATATTGGTCCAAAAACGCCAAAATTGACTGTGCATTCTAGCCAGTAGTTTAAAATGATGATTCCACAAAAAATGGGATAAGCGATGGGCCGCTAAAGCCTTGACACCAGGGTAAGTTAAGAGAACCTCCAAGCTTGTTCTCGCTGCTGGATCATTTTGTTTTACAATATCAATCGTTTCTCTCCACCACCCCATAGTGTCTCCTTTATCTTTACTGTTTAATCATTTCCCAAGTCAGCATCACCATGTCCTCATTAAAAGGATCAATCACAATGCCCTTGGTATCATCAATATCATTTTCACCCATTTCTGGATGGATCAAATCTGCTATTTTCCAAGTCATCACACGCCCTTGGGCTTGCCTAAAGTTCCCACCGAAATCGTCTTGATTGTACCATTTAGCAAAGCTCATCAAATCTGAAAATACCGGCACATAACTCTCGCCATCTGGATTAGACATAGTTGGAAACAAACGATCCTCACTTCCATCCTCAGTTGGATGAATGAAAGCTGGAATCAAATAGTATTTCTCTAACTGATCTGCCGCCTTATTTTTCTCTCCCATAATATGATTCAAGGTTAGGGTAAAACTATTTACAAACTGAATCATGTCATGGCTAGCAAAAAAAGTTGAATTACCAGCATCTCCTCTTTGCTTTAAGTTAAACACTAAACCAGCCAAACCTAACTCAATCACCTCACGTAAAACATCAAGAGCTGAGCGTAATACCCACTCTTGATTTTTAGCACTGGCTTGACTTTCTTGAAAGGCTAGGCAGTCTTCCTCATCTGTAAAAACAGGGGTCACACGCTTGCCCTCAATCTCCACTGCATAAGCTTCTTTACTAGCTAGGACAGGAAAAGCATGGAAACAATTGACTAGACCAATACTTTCTAAATAGTTATCTGGTGCATTGATAAAGGCACGCAAACGCAGATCAAATTCTTTATTTAATTTATTTGTCATGGCTTTCTTCTTTTTTCTCTACTTTTGGTGGACGTGGTAAAAGAGCTTTCATTGAAGCATCAACACGTCCTTTATCGTCAACTTTGATAACTTTAACAGTGACCACATCTCCAATCTCAACAAGGTCCTCAACACGATTAATACGGCTCCAAGCCATCTCTGAAATATGAACAAGGGCATCCGTCTTATCAAACAAGTTGACAAAGGCTCCGAATTTTTCGATCCGCACCACTTTAGCTTCATAAACTTCACCAACCTTAGCTTCACGCACAAGGTTAGCAATAATCTCTTTAGTTCGATCAATAGCTGCTTGATCAGAAGAGTAAATTGAGACATTACCTTCTTCATCGATATCAATCTTGACACCTGTTTCAGCAATAATCTTATCAATCGTTTCGCCACCTTTACCGATAACAATCTTGATCTTATCTACATCAATCTTGATGGTATCAATTTTTGGTGCTGTTGGTGCCAATTGAGGGCGAACTTCTGGAATGGCTGTATGAAGGACATCCAAAATTTCAAAACGGGCTTTCTTAGCTTGAGCTAAGGCTTCTTCTAAGATTTGTGGTGTAATTCCTTCAATCTTGATATCCATTTGAAGGGCTGTAATCCCCTCACGCGTTCCCGCTACTTTAAAGTCCATATCACCAAAATGATCTTCAAGACCTTGAATATCCGTTAGGATCGTATAGTTTTGACCATCTGAAATCAAGCCCATTGCAATCCCAGCAACAGGGGCTTTAATCGGAACACCTCCAGCCATCAAAGCCAAGGTGCCAGCACAAATAGAGGCTTGAGAGGATGAACCGTTAGACTCTAATACTTCTGCAACCAAACGGATGGCATAAGGAAACTCTTCCAAGCTCGGTAAAACTTGCTCAAGGGCACGCTCACCTAGAGCACCATGACCAATTTCACGGCGACCAGGAGCCCCATAACGCCCTGTCTCACCAACAGAATATTGTGGGAAGTTGTAGTGATGCATAAAGCGCTTTTTGTACTCGTCATCAAGACCATCTACAATTTGAGTTTCCCCCATCGGAGCAAGTGTCAAAACAGATAAAGCCTGAGTTTGCCCACGGGTAAAGAGACCTGAACCATGAACTTTAGGAAGGAAATCCACTTCTGCATCCAAAGGTCTGATCTCATCGACACGACGGCCATCAGGACGAATCTTATCTTCTGTGATTAAGCGACGTACCTCAGCATGTTCCATTTGCTCAAGAATTTCTGCAACATCACGCATGATACGCTCAAACTCTTCTGACTCAGCAAATTTTTCTTGGTACTCAGCTGTCACACGCTCTTTGACAGCCTGAGTGGCAGCTTCACGCGCCAGCTTTTCTTCTACTTGAACAGCTTGTTGGAGGTCAGCATTGTACTGAGCCACAATCTCTCTTTGTAAGTCAGCATCAACTTGCAAAAGTTCAACATCCGCTTTTTCCTTACCAACAGCTCTAACGATTTCTTCTTGGAAGGTGATTAAATCTTGAATAGCCTCATGACCTTTTAAGAGGGCCTCAAGCATAACCTCTTCACTCAATTCCTTAGCCCCTGATTCCACCATGTTGATGGCCTCTTTGGTACCTGCTACTGTTAGTTCTAAAGCAGAAGCTTCTTGTTCAGCCTTGCTTGGATTGATGATAAAATCTCCATCAACATAAGCCACTTGCACACCTACAATCGGTCCGTTAAAGGGAATATCTGAGATAGATAAAGCCAGTGAACTTCCAAACATGGCTGCCATTGGGGCAGAGGCATTTTCGTCGTAAGAAAGAACCGTGTTAATCACCTGAACTTCATTGCGAAAACCTTCTGCAAACAGCGGACGAATAGGACGGTCGATTAAGCGAGCTGTCAGGGTAGCATCTGTTGTCGGACGTCCTTCACGCTTGTTGAAGCCACCTGGAAATTTCCCTGCAGCATACATCTTTTCTTCATAGTTAACTTGAAGTGGGAAAAAATCACCCGTTGCCATCTTTTTAGACATGACCGCTGCTGTGAGTACCGTAGACTCTCCATAGCGGACAAGAACAGAGCCATTAGCTTGCTTGGCCACTTGTCCAATCTCAACGACTAAAGGCTTCCCTGCAAACCTTGTTTCAAATACTTGTTTTGACATAAATTGTCTCTCCTCAATTTGATTTCAGATACGTCCGTTTTCTACAAAGACCAATTCAAAGCTACTTTTGAACTCGGCTTTGCATAAAACCACGTATCTCGTCTATTTTACCATAATTTTCAGAAAAATGTAGAGGGATTAAGACTCAGACACAAAAAAGAGTAGAAAAGAGACCCGAAACTATGTATTTCGAGTTCTTTTCCACTCTCAAGTATGAACTAAAGATTTTGGTTTAATATATTTTATACCTAAGCCTGATGAAAGGAATCACAAAACTCTAATACTATCCAATTAAAGTTTGATAATCAGTAGCTGTCGCAATAGATAGAGCACTTTCCTGCTGCTCAACTAGGGCAGGTAAAGTTTGGTGTCCATCTAAAACATCTTTTAAAAGCATAATAAGTTGGTCGACAGCACTTGAAAGGTATACATGCTGTTTTGCAACATATTTAGCGTGATGAAGTGTATTTACAAAAGCTAGAATAAGCATCTTATTTTCAAAGGCTGTCCGAACAGCTGACAAAATCTCACTTCCTTGGTTAATATCTAAGTAGATATCGCATTGATCTTGTAATCGTTGAACCATAGCAGTTGATATATTAGGATAGAGGGTAACATTTGAATATTTCCCTAAATCTGTCAAGCGACTGGACATCTCCGTAACGGCCCCAACATGAAAATGTAAATTCGGTAATTGTGCAACCAACTTAGGAAGTTGTTCAATTTGATCCGAATTTGTAAAGATTAAGGCTTCTTTTCTATTTTTATTTTCTCTCGTTGTAGGATAAATAACTCCTAAATAAGATACCTTATGAGCTTGATTTTCTGGTAGTAGAGAGGAAATTTTGGCGTAAATAGCTTTATCTTGTACCATAATTTTAGTTTGATTATCAATGTTATTTAAAAGAAGCTGCATATTTCCTGGAATGTCCGAGCCAATTTCTTCTTGCCAAAAAAGAATATCCTTTCTACTTCCCCCCAGTTGATGGGCCACCAAAAATGGAGTAGATAAAGAATTATAAAAAATGCGGTCTAGCTCAAATTGTGCTTCTTTTAGATAAAATACAATAAATTCTGACCTAGATTTAAAAATATAAACCTGGTTTTTATAATTCAGTGTCACATCTCCTGTATGATGATTTTCTACTAACACTTCTTGATTATCTGCATTAAAATAAGATGTTAAAACTGCCTGACCATCAAGATTATATACTGTTTGAGCAAAACGATAGCCTTGCTTATTATAGCGGTCTGTTAATCGTGTTTTCCCCCTATCATCATACCAGTCTACCGCTTTTACCAAACGCTTATGACTAGGAGTGGTATAGTGAATATGACCCTTCTTTTCTGCGTAGTTATAGATTTCACCTTGACTATTATTCCCTCTTATTTCCCAAAACTCTGGAACTGAAACTTGGTTAAAATATAGAGGGGTTTCCTCAGCTCTAGGATCAAAACCTGTGAAAAATAAATAGGGTGATGTAACATCATTTGGAAGAAAACCATCATCATTAATCACAATAGTAGGGTTATTGTACCCAGATACCAATAAGGAGTAATGTAAATCCCAACTGTCCTGTGTATATGTATCAAATAAATTTATCATCCTTTTGTCATCTCCTCAATCAATCGACCCCAACGTTCTTCAATTTTGGATGTCAGAAAATTCTCCGCAATATGGTAGGATTCTCCTTGCATGGCTGGACGATCTTGACGTTGGAAGAAGGTGATTAACCTCTCTGAAAATGCCTTGACGATATGCACTTCCTCATCGATTTCAAATGTCGGCAACAAGTATCCATTTTTTCCTTCAGATATAAAAGTTTGGTTCCCATAGCGCACATCAAAACCAATCAATGGTAGACCTGATCCAACAGCCTCTAAAAGAGTCAGACCAAAACCTTCACTCTTAGAAGCAGACAGATACAATTCGTACTGCTGATAAATATCTGTTAGATCCTGATGTCCTTTTAAACGAATATAGCTTTGAGCTTCACTTTCATCAATAATCCGTTGGATTTTAGCTCGCTCTCCACCCTCACCATAAATATCAAAACTCAATTTAGGGATAACTTTTCTAGCCTCTATGACAGCTTTCACTAGCCAATCCACATGCTTTTCTGAGGCCAAACGAGATGCAGTGACAATACTATATGCTGTTCTGTCACATTGTGGATAGCGAAGTGTATCTAAGCTCCCTACAGGAATCGTAACAATATTAGGAATAAACCCTTTGTACTTAGCAAATTGATCTGACATGACCTCTTTTTGACGTTCAGTAGCTGTTATAAAAAAATCTACCTTATCTGCGTTAGTAAATTGGTAATCGTAGTAATTGTTCCATAAAATCGTTCTATCAGTAACCGCATTTTCACTAAAATGCTCTGCATGGACAACTACACCGAGTTTGGCTGGTTTACTATAGCGAAAAACACCCTGTCCTGTCTCTGTTGCACGATCCAAAATCACTACATCATCAGATGTCAACGCTAGGTTTTTCATAAAGTAAGCAATAAACTCCTCTTTGGAGTTCAAGATAGCATCCGCCATGCGAAAAACACTATTTTTACCGTCAATGATTTCATCATATGCTACTGAACCATCTTCATTAAAAAAACGACGTTGATAAAGATGAGCTCTTTTATCACGAGGAGTATAATACTCTGTGAACATCTTTGTATAAGAATAAAAATCTTTTCGAATTAAATTTCCGCGTGATACAAACTCCACACGATGTACGCGATCATCCTCTTCTTTACAGAGATAGGCTGTCAAAAAAACATCCTGTTTTTCATAGAAAAAGCGAACAATCTTTCCCTGTCTTTCTTTGCGACTTAATTCTCCATGATATTTAGCTTCTAAATCTGCTAAAGTAAAAGTTGTTGGAGCTACTTTTATGTCTGTAAAAAAACCATAAAGCCAAATAATTTCCTCATCCTTAAAACCAATATTGCGGGTTAAATCAGATAAGTTTTCCTGAGCAAAAAAATCTGTAAAGACAAATTTAGCTGGAATATTGAGATTTCTAAAGACATTAGCACGGTAAGCTTGAGCGTATTCCACACCACTACTTGCCCAACCGATTCCTCGATTAATATTATAGACTGTCATGTCAATCCTTTCCTTGAAAAAATATTCTCTCAATGAGATCTATTTTTAGAAATTATACCATATCTTTAACATTACTTAAAGTTTGATGGCATGATAAAATGGTTTATTGATCTCCATCATACAGAACATTCTAGATTTTAGACAAACTAAAAGCCTGACAAGAATTGTCAGACTTTTAGTGATTTTCATTTGATTAACGACGTAATCCAAGTGAGCTAATCAATTCACGGTAACGGTTAACATCTGTACGACGTAGGTATGCTAACAAGTTACGACGGTGACCGATTTTTTTCATCAAACCACGGTAAGTTGCGTGGTCTTTTTTATGTTGTTTAATGTGATCGTTAAGGTGGTTGATTTCCCAAGTCAATACTGCTACTTGAACTTCAACTGAACCAGTATCACCTTCGTGACGTGCATATTGTGCAATGATTTCATTTTTTTTCTCTTTTGAGATTGCCATGATATTTCTCCTTTTATTGCTTAATCCGAGTTTTAGGGTTTGGCTAGCCTAAAACCAAGAAAAAGTTGGTATGTCTTTTAGACATCTGTAATTGTATCAAAACTATCTATTTTTTGTCAACTGATTTTCTCCGATGCTTTAAAGCCACCATCACATAGCTCACTAAAGAAAAACTCGCACTTAAAAACAAAAGGTAGGCAAAACTAATTCGAGGATCCTTAGAAAATTGAGCTAAATAGTGATCTACTAAAGCAGACAGACCACCGCCAAGATTGCACCCCAACAAAACCCCTGTGGTAGCTAAGGTCAACTGAGGTTGAGGCAGGTCTTCAGAGATGTTTTGAAAAACTGACACAACTCCTGTAGTATAGATGAAACCGACTACTAAAGCCCCTAAACCCAAAAGCCAAATTGTCGTTGACTGCCACATGATATATAAACCTAGACTCAACACTAACAAAACAAAAGGCATCAAATAATCTTTAAAATACACCGATAAATAACTAAACAACATTCCTGCTGCAATCCCCATCAACATCATCAAACTTAATACCAGACTAGCTTGACGACTGCTGCCTAGATGAAACTGACTCACAACTAAAGGAATCCGCAATACGCTGACACTATTAATTAAAATCACAAAACCCGCATAAGATGCCATAGCAAGAAGGTACAAACGTTGATGCCCTGAAAAACGCGGTCTCTGTACTGTCTGTTCTAGCACTTGCGTAGTCTTTTGTTTAGGCACAAAACTTAGATATAAGATCAAAACGGCTAAAGCAAAACTATAAATCAAATATGCTAAAGGCCAATCATGTTCTGCTAGCATTCCTGCTAGGTAGGTTAAAACGGCAGAACCCAATACCTCTGTCGCCCCCCTTATTCCTAACATTTTCACCCTTTCTCTACCAGAAAAGCGCTCACTAATCAAATTGATGGCTTTAGCATTAATGAAACCAATCCCCAACCCAAGAACCAATCTCCCTAAAAAGACCATACCATAGGATTGAGAAAAAACTGGTAACGTCCCTCCCGCAGTTACTAGCACTAAGCCTAAGATGATGATAAACTTATCTGATAAAGATTTACTCAAGCTAGGCATCAACAACAATACCGATAAAATCGCAAAAGAAGACACTGAAAATAAAAAACTAACCTGACCCGCTGTATAGCCCAATCCCTGATAATACTCTAGCATCTTAGGAAGAGCAGGTGAAACCGCAAAGGTGGAAACCAACATAAACGATAAGGAGAGAAGGCTAATCTTCTCTAGCAATTGTTTCATACAAACTCCTAAACTTGTTTTTTCTACTATATTCAGTATAATCAATAGTAGAAACATCACCTATGACATCTGTCACATTTGAGGAGATAACATGAAAGAAATTGAAAAACTATTAAAAGAGTTTCAAGTAGAAACCCTATTTCCCAAACACTACTTTCCTCACCTTATCCTAAAAGAATTTTCCAAATCCGACTACCTCTGTCATCAAGATGAAGAGCTAACCACTATTTCTTACGTCTTAACAGGACGCATTAAAATCGTTAAAAAGTTAGCAAATGGAAAAGACTATATCTTGGATATCAAAAACCCTCCAACCATTATCGGAGATATTGAACTTCTAACCAACCAAACAGCCTCCTCATCTGTCATCGCTGAAACCAAAGGACTCATGCTCTCTCTTTCTTTAAATCAACAAAAAGAGGTCCTTTTATCTGATCCAAGCTTTCTACTAAGATTAGCTAAGGGCCTAGCTAACGCCTTGCATGAGCAAAACACCAAAACTTCTACCAACCTCTCTTACACCTTAAAAGAGCGTTTGGCCAGCTATATTCTCACGCTTGAGGAAGATAAACCCTTTACTCTACCACTAGCTACCCTAGCAGATTCTTTTGGTGTTAGCTACCGCCATTTTCTGAGAGTTCTAAAAGAACTCATTACCGACGGGGCACTTCGTAAGGAAAACAATCGCTACTGCATCAACGACCGAAAACGCTTAGAAAAATGGCAAATCCATGCTTAGTGGCTCACCCTTTCTTTATCCCCTATTTTGTGATAAACTGAATAAGAAATGAACAAGGAGAAACACATGTCTGTTATAAAAAAACTTACCAAAGCTAGTCATCTTATCGATATGAATGATATCATCCGTGAAGGCAATCCAACACTTCGTGCGGTGGCAAAAGAAGTGAGCCTACCACTTAGTGATGAGGATATCATTTTAGGTGAAAAAATGATGCAATTTTTAAAACATTCTCAAGATCCTGTTATGGCTGAAAAGATGGGATTACGTGGAGGAGTTGGCTTGGCAGCTCCCCAGCTAGATATTTCTAAACGCATTATCGCTGTTTTAGTCCCTAACCTAGAAGACGAAGAGGGAAATCCTCCTGCTGAGGCTTACAGCTTACAGGAAATCATGTATAATCCTAAGATTGTCTCGCATTCTGTTCAAAATGCTGCGCTTTCAGATGGAGAAGGTTGCTTGTCAGTTGATCGCCCAGTTGAAGGTTACGTCATCCGCCATTCACGTGTGACCGTGGAGTATGTTGATAAAAATGGTGAAAAACAACGCATTAAATTAAAAGGTTATAACTCAATTGTGGTCCAACATGAAATCGATCATATCAATGGTATCATGTTCTACGATCGTATCAATGAAAAAGAACCTTTCAAGGTTGAAGATGGTCTGCTTTTAATTGACTAAATAAAGGAGCGTCATGACACAATTAGATCTTCTAAATCTCATAGCATCTGATTCTGATTTCATGACTATTTTAAACATCATCGAATCTCTTCAACTCAAGGACTGCTGGCTAGCAGCTGGTAGCATTCGAAATGCTATTTGGAACCATCTTGATCAAAAACCCCTCTTTGATCAAGAAACAGATTTGGATGTTGTCTTTTTTGACCCTGACCTATCTTATGAGGATACCTTATGTCTTGAGCAAAACCTCATCAAGCGCTACCCTCATTACCATTGGGAATTGAAAAATCAGGTCTATATGCATCACCATAACCCTAACACCAAGCCCTATACTAGTGCTCGTGATGCTATTTCAAAATATCCTGAAAAAGCAACTGCCCTAGCACTACGCCTGACAGCTGGTCAATTGGAACTTTTTGCCCCTTATGGGTTAGAGGATGTTACACACTTTATTTTAAGTCCTACTCCTCACTTTAGCCAAGATTCTGAACGCCTAGCCTTATTTAACAAACGGCTTCAAAAGAAAGATTGGCAGAAAAAATGGCCTAAACTAACGATAATAAATAGCGATTAGAAAAATCTAATCGCTATTTTTATGTAAAACCAGCCTTGTCTTAATCCCATCAACATCGACAAAAGCCACTTTGTGGCTGGACAAGTGAAGATCAAGACCAGCTACTTGAGCTCTTTTAATCACCTCGTGAAAATGGGAGAAATCACTATAATAAATAGTATAGTAAGCTAATCCTGGCATCCCTTCCTCACGCTTGGTTAGATTTTTCCCTCCCCATTCATTGACGGCAAGGTGGTGGTGGTAGTTACCAGAAGCCAACCAAGAGGCAGATGGAACGGTGAAATTATCTCTGACAGCTAGAACTTCTTGGTAAAATTTGCTAGAAGCAGCGCTTTCTCGGACAGATAGATGGACATGGCCCATACGACTACCAGCAGGCATCTGATAGGCTGCGTCAGCTTTTTTCCCTAAAGCATAAATCGTTTCAGCATCCATTGGCTCAGATTTTCCAACAATTTGACCGTCAGCTCGAACATCCCATGCATCTTGTGGCAGGTCACGGTAAACTTCGATGCCATTGCCTTCGGTGTCGGCTAGGTAAATGGCTTCGCTGTAACCGTGGTCGCTGGCGCCTTGGAGGGGAATCTTATTGTCGATAAAGTGACGGAAAATGGTGCCCAAGTCCTCACGGCTAGGTAGGACAATAGCCAAGTGGTAGAGACCGTAGCTTTGGCTAACTTCGCCTTTCTGCTCGGTCTGAATCAGGCGGAAAAGGGTGGTTTTTCCAACACCAAGGTCAATCTGGTTGGGGCTTTGGGAGAGAACTTGGAGACCCAAGACTTGTTGGTAAAACAGGCTTTGGAGTTCTAAATTACGGACATTGAGGGCAACATGGCCCAGTTCAAATTGGGAATTATACATGGAAATACCTGACTTTCTTAATTAAATAAAATGTATAAACATCATGAATTATTCATATACTTATTATAGAAGTTACATCTTAAAAAACAAGTACTTAATTTTAGTAAAGCTAGTATCTTTTTATGAAGTATTGTGCTAAGATAGGTAATTTGAACGAATATTTTTAACTGAAATACATTCTTTCTGATATTTTCATCAACTGAATAGGTTGCAAGCTACTTGGAAGTTTTTTTCTAAGTCATCTACTGTACGAACTTGATGAATCAGATTAAAGAATTTTCCGTCTTTTTCAAGTAACAAGGTTGGGAATGAGGAAATCTCCATTTCATAAGCTTTGATAAAGTCTGGATGTAGATTTTCTGCTTGTTTCAAGGTACTTGACAAGTCTTCCATAGCTTTTTGGGGTAACTGATAAGTGTCGATGATGCTGGCATAACTATCTGCTTGACTGAGATCTAGCCCATGTTCGAAAAACAATGTTTGAATATCCAATGTCAGCTGAGCAAGCTTGTGTGGTTCAACATAGTTTTTCAAAACGGAGTAGGCTCTAGCGGGACCAAGGGAGTCCATGGTAAAGTCCTTATCCTTAAACAATTGATTATAAGCTTCACCAAAAGTCATTTGGTAATAGGTTTCGATTTGTTTGTTGATGGTCTGTGCTTGCTTAAAATCAGCCATTTTCTTTTTATTATCTCCGACAAACAAGCCTCCGTTAATGACTTCTATCTCTAGGTCAGGATGGTGTTGCATAAATGTTGTGAAAATATGGTTAAACCCGTAGGTCCAACCGCAATAAGCATCTATGATGTAATAGAGTTTCATATGAAATTCCTTCCTAATGTTTAATATACAACTAGTATAGTCGATACATTGTTTTTTACAAGTACGATTTTTTTGAAAAGCCAGTATCTTTTTCTAAAGAATTGTTTCATATCAAGGCAAAATTTAGTTTAATTTTTCAAACAAAAAAACTAGAACCGAAGTTCTAGTTGCACCTTATTCTCCTTTTAGATTGGATAGCACGGCTTCAACTTGGACTACTTGCGCAAAGGCATTGCCCCATACTGTTTCATGGTGTTTACGGATGGTTGGTGCAGATACCGTTTCTGTGTCAAAGGTATTCGTCAAGCCTTCTGGCACAATGATCTTATAACCATGCTCAAAGGCTACACGAAGAGTGGTGTCCACGCAGTATTCTGTCTGCATCCCAGTTATTACCAGTTGCTCAATGCCTTGCTGGTCCAGATAGTCTTTGAGGTCTGTGTCCTTAAAGCTACTTGCAAATGTTTTATCAATGATTTTTTCATCATTTTGTGGTGCAATCTGATGGTGAACTTGCCATTCAGGTGTACCATTTTTCATATTGCCATCATTGTGACGAACATAGATCACTTCAATGCCTGCTTCACGCGTTTGATGGATAAAAGTCTCAAGTTGATTTAAATAATCTTGAGCGTGATAAGGATTGAGTCCAATTAGAAATTCTTGCACATCAATAACCATAAGGGCAGTTTTAGGGTGTTTATTTGCCATATCTTTTCTCCATTCTTCTTTTCTGCTTTTGCAGTTTATGGTATTATTGTAATAAGTACAACAACTAATACAAGTACGTTTTTTTAGACTAGTCACTATCTTTTTGGATAGTATCACGTTAAATAAAGGAGAAATGATGCCAACTTTTACATCACATACTGTTCCAGAGTGTCCTTATGTGGCCACTCAAAGTGTTTTATCAGGGAAATGGAGTATGCTACTTTTGCACCACATCGAAGAAGGGCCGATTCGTTTTAATGAATTGCACCGTCGATTAACAGGGATTTCCCAAGCAACCTTGACCAAGCAATTACGTCAATTAGAAGACGATGGCTTAATTACGCGTAAGGTCTATGCGCAAGTTCCACCAAAAGTGGAGTATGAATTAAGCGAGATCGGTCAAGAATTTAAGCTAGTTCTTCAACAAATTGAAAGCTTTGGAGACAAATATATCAACTTTGTTAAATCTAAACAAGATTAACCCTCCTAGACTGACAAATAAACTAACAGGTACTATTTTTATGATCAGAAAACTTCCAGGATTTTTATCTTGTCTTCTCTTAGCTCTCCCAGCTTGGATGTTAGGTCAGGTTTTTCCTTTGATAGGAGGGCCTGTTTTTGCGATTTTTATTGGAATGGGAGCTAGCCCTTTTCTAACAAAACAGGATCAGCTAAAAGAGGGCATCGCTTTTTCTTCTAAAATCATTTTGCAATTAGCAGTGGTTTTATTAGGATTTGGACTCAATCTTCAACATATTTTAACAGTTGGTATCAGCTCACTCCCCATTATTTTGACAACTATTCTCACTGCCTTAGGTGTCGCTTATCTCTTTTTTAAAACCAATAAAATCAACTCCCACCTTGCCACACTCATTGGAGTTGGCTCATCTATCTGTGGAGGGTCTGCCATTGCTGCAACGGCTCCTGTCATTGAAGCAGATGAAGAAGAGGTGGCTCAAGCTATTTCTGTCATCTTCCTTTTTAACATCTTGGCCGCTCTGCTTTTTCCAAGTCTTGGGCAAGCCCTAAACCTCTCTCACGAAGGGTTTGCCATCTTTGCTGGAACAGCTGTCAATGATACCTCATCTGTCACAGCCACAGCTAGCGCTTGGGATAGCCTTCATCATAGTCACACTTTGGAAGCTGCCACTATTGTCAAACTAACACGAACTCTTGCCATTATCCCTATCACCTTTGGATTGGCCTTGTTAAAACAAAGAAAAAATCAAGGCTACCAAGGAAAATTTCAGCTCAAGAACGCATTTCCGAATTTTCTTCTTTATTTTATCTTAGCTTCTCTTACAACCAGTTTATTAAGTGCCCTAGGTTTTGAGTTAACACTTTTTGATTCCCTCAAGACCCTCTCTAAATTTTTTATTGTTGTTGCTATGGTGGCCATTGGAGTGAAAACCAATTTCCCCAAACTTCTTAAAACGGGGTCAACAGCCATCATTCTTGGCGCTTTTTGCTGGCTAGCTATAATCTGTATGGATCTTTTGGTCCAATGGTTACTAGGGATTTGGTAAATCAAAAAAACTAGGTCGTCCACCTAGTTTTTTTTAATAAGAGAAGATTATGCTTCAATCACTGCCAATGCTTGTTTTTCTAAGCTTTCAATCACATCAGCTGACAATGTCAACTCACCTGTTGCCCAAGCTTCATCATTAACACGGCTAGCGGTAAAGTCACCGACCACTTGAGTACGGATAAATGGAAGAAGGGCTTGATAAGCTGCAAACAATTGATCATGTCCACCATTAGCTACAGATGATACTGTAACAATTTTATCTTGAAGTGCTGATGCTCCTGTTGTATCTGAAAGATCAAGAGCGCGGCTCAACCAGTCTAATAAGTTTTTCACAACACCTGGAATAGCAAAGTTGTAGATTGGAGAAAAAATCCAAATGGCATCTGCTTCTACCACTGCATCACGCGCTGCTTGAACAGCTGGTAAAACAGGTGTTTCTAAATCTTGGTTAAACAAAGGCACTTCCTTATAGTTCAAATAGCTCACTTGCGCTTTTCCTGCTAAAGCTTTTTCAGCTTCTTTTGCCATTTGGTGGTTGAATGATCCCTCACGAAGTGAACCAACAATAAATAGTACTTTTTTCATCTGTTTGTCTCTCATTTCTTTTTATAATATTACTATATAGTAGTATATAGCTCGAATAAGGTTTTGTAAACTATTTTGCTTCAGATTTTTTAAATTTTTTTAAAATCGTAATCAAACTTGACTTTTCCTCATCTGTCAAATGGGCAAAAACTTGATTAACACTAGCAATATGCTGAGGTAAGATAGTCTCAATCAAATCTCGACCAGTCTCTGTCAATCCTACAACAGACGCCCTACGATCATCTGGTGAAACCTGACGATAGATCCATCCATGACGTTCCATATTTTTAATCACCACTGTCATATTTCCTGATGTCGCCAACATGCTATCAATTAAACGACAGATTTTCATCTCTCCCTTAGTGTAAAGCACATCTAAAACACCAAATTGAGTAGGCGTAATACCATAATCTTTAAATTCTGAATAAACCTGACTATCAATACTTCTCATCGCTTTACGCAAGACAACCATCGTTTTGACGGATAAATTCTTGTCCAATTCCTCTCCCATGACATCCTCCTTTTTTCTCTTGCTATTCTCTTCTATTATATCATTTATATTACCACTAATTAGTATTAATTACAAGAAAAAGCAAACTGAATTCAGCTTGCTTTTCATTTTTATTCCTGTTAAAGAGCGAGTTAGTTCCCAAAAACTTTAACGCGATCGGAATCTGCCATATATTCTTTTTCTGCTGCTGGAGCTGCGATGCTACCGAATGGTGCTTGGGCACGGAGTTTCCAGTTGGCTGGAATACCGTATTTTTCAGCAACTTGTGCATCTACCAATGGATTGTAGTGTTGGACGTTCATACCAATATTTTTCTCAGCAAATGCCAACCATACAGCGTATAAATTGATACCATGTGCTTGCTCAGACCAGATTGGGAAATTTTCAGCGTAGAGTGGGAAGTTCGCTTGAAGCCCTTCAACAACGGCTTGATCCTCAAAGAAGAGAATAGTACCAGCACCAGCTGCAAAGCCAGCCAAGCGTTCTTTTGTCGCTTCAAAAGCTTCTGCAGGAGTTACTTTTTCCAATTCGCTGTAAGCAATTTCATTCCAGAAAGCGTCTGACTCAGCACCGAAAAGTACAACGGCACGGCTTGATTGTGAGTTGAAAGCTGATGGAGATTCTTTCATTGCTTTCTCAACAATAGCTACTACTTCTTCATTTGACACTGGTAGGTCTTTACCAAGTGCATAGATAGAACGGCGTTTTTCTTGTAAATCTGTAAAGTTTGACATAGGATTTCCTCTTTCTTTTTTGTACTAATTAGTGATTAAAAATACTATGTAGTAATATTGCATCTTTTAAAAATATTTGTCAATCCTTTTGACTATTATTTTTCTTCTAGAAAAAAACGAGTTCCCCTTACTTCCAACCACGTCAGTTAGGGGAACTCGTTGATATCTCTATCTTATAATAGGGCACTAGACTCTCAGCACCAATCAACCACTACATTGAGAAATGGTGCTAAACTTTTTTACGCTACCTCTCTTAGCTATTGCTTTTGAAATTAATGATTTTTACGACGTAATTGTCCAAAACCAAGAACACTTAGCAAGGCCAAGCCCAATACTCCTAAAGCCGAAGACTGATCTTCACCTGTTTTTGGCAATTGTTTTTCTTTGTTTGATGCAACCAAGTTAGTTGATTGAGATGGTGAACCAAGTGTCTGAACTTTTTTCTCAGATTTTTTAAGACTTGTTAGAGAAGTCACTTGTTGCGGTTCTGTATGACCTTTTTCTTCAAGAACAAGGTCTTCACGGACCAAAGGTCTTTCAGGAGTAGGGGTCTGAGCCACTCCTTCTTCAACAGCTGGCTGATCTTGTGATGGTGTTTCTTTAGGAATCTCTTTAATGACAACTTCATTAAATTTTTGACTAATGGTATTTAAAGATCCCCCACTTGCAATAATAGCTTCCACTTCCTCTGGTGTATAGATAGACTCTAAATACCATAGACTAATACTTTGATTTGGAGTCAAACTTACAGCAGGTGTTAAATAACGAATAGCAGAGTCAACGCTGCTTGTCATACGACGATCTGCTGGTAAATTAGCACCTTTAACCTGTTGACCCAAAACACTACCTCGATTTCTCCAGTTTAATGCATAAGAAGTGCCATCTGACAACATACGGGTAGATAAAAATGTTTCTCGATCAGAGAAGTACGCACCTCCACTACCATCAGAATAAAGGTTAATATCATCGTTGGCATTTAACATTGTATCTAGTAAAACATAGTACTGTTGTTTGGCGTAAGTTAAATCGCTCTTATTAGTAAAGGTTGTGCGGTGAATAATGTTACCAGATGTTGTCAAACTAGCAACTTCTTCAATTTGTAGATTAGGGGCTAGTGGATTAGTTGTTAAAATCGTAGATTTGATTAAAGCTGTGCCACTCGTGTTTTTCGCGCTATAATAATCACGATTCACATGTTCCTCACCTACTGCAACAAAACTGCCTTCACCTGAACTGCCTGTTTGTGTTACACCGTATTCAGATGTACTAGACGAACCATCCAAATACGAATAAGTGTAAGGTGTTTCTTTGGTTTCAGTGGTCACAAAGTTTGAAAAAAGTGGGTCATCAGATTCAGATGTTTTATGCGCATTCACCGTAAAGTTAGTATTATTACGATCCACCTCTACACTAACGACGGCTTCGTTGGCACTAGTAGCAGGGTCAACCTTGCTCCAAGTAGCTTGATCAATCTCATTGTTAAAATGATTGATTACTTCCGCATTGGTCTGTAAGGTCACCTCTTTTTCCACATTGGTTACAACTGTTTCTGTTTCTACTGGACTTGTCTCAGTCACAGTGGTCTCAGATCCAGAACTAGGAACAGCTCCATTATCAGCAACAGTGGTTGAAACTCCCTCAACTGGTGCTGCTACAGGTGCAGAATCAGTTGTTGTACTCGTTGAAGATACAGTCGGCTGAGAGACTTCCTCTGCTTTAGCAAGGCTCACATTAAGTCCACCAACAGCGACAGTCGCTAATCCTAAAACAGCCCATCTAGATAATTTAGCTGACCGTTTCAAATGATGCCTAAATTTCTTTTCTCTTCTCATAAACACTCCTCCTTTTACTTTCCCCATCATTTTATACTAAGTTTTATAATATGTCCAATGATTTTGTGCTTTTAGATTTATTTTATCCACATGTATTCGGATACAATTTAATATTGTGATCTGATAAATAAAAAGCATAACACTTTATTTCAAGTGCTATGCTTTTTAAACCATTTGATTTAGTGCAAATAAGTAACTTATCTCATCGAATGTCTGCTACAAGCCCTGAGAAAGTGATAGATTTTCTCTTTGACTTTCTATGCTCTTAGTATCTTATGTTTAAAAGAAGTCATCAAAGAGGCTGAGTTGGTTGTCTTCTGGCATGTTGCCTAGAATGCCCATATCTGACATTTTTTCGACAAGGGTACTTGAGAGACCACCACGTTTTCTGAGTTCGGTTTTTGATAAGAACTCACCTTCACTTCTTGCTTTGACCAATTGTTTCGCAACGTTCTCCCCTAAACCATCCATAGCTACAAACGGTGGGATAAGGGTCTTGTCCTCAATTTGAAACTCTGTGGCATGGCTCTTATAAAGGTCTAACTTCCCAAACTCGTACCCTCTCTCTAGCATTTCATTAACAAGCTCAAGCGTGGTATAGAGGTCTTGCTCGACATTTGAAGCTTCGTTATTTTTCTTTTTCTCAGCAATTTCTGCCATCTTAGCTTTGACGGCTTCAAGACCGCCACTCATGGTTTTGAGATCAAAGGCTTTGGCACGAATGGAGAAATAAGCACAATAATAATAAATCGGATGATGAACTTTGAAGTAGGCCACGCGTAAGGCCATCATCACATAAGCTGCCGCATGGGCTTTGGGGAACATATACTTGATTTTTCCACAAGACTCGATGTACCAGTCTGGCACATGATTATCTCGCATGGCTTGGATATAACCATCACGCTCTTCTTCAGAGATTTTCAACCACAAGCCTTTTCGCACGCGCTCCATGATGTTAAAAGCCATCTTAGGTGGGAGACCTGCGTGCATCAAATAAACCATAATATCATCACGACAACCGATAACGGTTGACAGGTTGGCAATCCCTTGCTTAATCAAATCCTGTGCATTTCCTAACCAAACATCTGTACCGTGTGACAAGCCTGATAACTGCAAAAGCTCCGCAAAGGTAGTAGGATGTGTCTCATCCACCATTCCACGAACAAAGTTCGTCCCAAACTCTGGAATCCCCAGCATCCCTGTTGAAGTGCCAATTTGCTCTGGTGTGACCCCTAAAACCTCTGTGCCAGAAAAGAGCTGCATCACCCCAGGATCATCAGCTGGAATATCTTTAGGATCAATTCCTGACAAATCCTGTAATTTCCGAATCATGGTCGGATCATCATGTCCCAGAATATCGAGCTTCAAGACGTTTTCATCAATATCGTGGAAGTTAAAGTGGGTTGTCTGCCACTCTGCTGACAAGTCATCAGCTGGGTATTGAACAGGGGTAAAATCATAGACATCCATATAGTTTGGAATAACAACAATCCCCCCTGGGTGCTGACCTGTAGTACGCTTAACCCCCGCAGCTCCCATAGCCAGACGATCAATCTCAGCATCACGGTAAAACTTACCATAATCACGTTCATAGCCTTTAACAAAGCCATAAGCCGTTTTTTCAGCGACCGTACCAACTGTCCCTGCACGAAAGGCATACTCTGCCCCAAAAATATCTCGAACATCCAAATGGGCAGAAGGTTGATCATCCCCTGAAAAGTTCAAGTCAATATCAGGTACCTTGTCCCCATCAAAACCAAGGAAGGTTTCAAAGGGAATATCTTGACCATCTTTTTTATAAAGAGTCCCACAGCTCGGACAGTCTTTATTGGGTAAGTCAAACCCTGATCCGTAGGAGCCATCTGTAATAAACTCTGATGCCTGACAGTTAGGACAGACATAGTGCGGTGGCATGGGGTTAACCTCTGTGATGCCAATCATGGTTGCCACAAAACTTGAGCCAACCGAACCACGAGATCCCACCAGATAACCCCGTTCGTTTGAGCGATTCACCAGCATCTGCGATGCCAGATAGATCACGGCAAAGCCATTCCCCAAGATAGAGGTCAGCTCTTTTTCAATCCTTAAATCAATAATATCAGGTAAAGGATTGCCATAAATCTCAAAGGCTTTTTGATAGGTCAACTCAGCGACCGTTTCTTCTGCTTTTTCAATATAAGGCGTGTAAAGGTCGCCCTTAACCACTTCAACCTCATCAAAACGCTCAAGCATGGCATTGGGATTGGTCACCACCACCTCATAGGCTAACTCTTTTCCTAAAAAGGCAAACTCATCTAACATTTCATTGGTTGTTCTAAAATGTGCTTTAGGCAAAGGAGCAGGTTGAGCATCTTCTCCTCGTCCAATGGTACGGTTAATCATCGCCCCTTGTCCCAGACTACGCACGATAATCTCACGATAGATTTCTTCTTCAGGATCAAGATAATGGACATTACCTGTCGCTAGAACAGGCTTATCGAGCATCTTAGCGACCGTAATCAGATCACGGATAATGTTTTGAATCGCTTCTTCATCGGCGACCTGCTCTTTAGCGATAAGAGGAGCATAAAGGGCTGGTGGCATGATTTCAATAAAATCATAATACTTAGCCACTTGGATGGCTTCTTCGACTCCTTTAGATAGCACCGCATCAAAAACTTCTCCATCAGCACAAGCTGTCCCTAAAATCAGACCCTCTCGGTGCGCATCTAGAACTGTCCGAGGGATTCGTGCCACGCCTTCAAAGTATTTCACGTTAGACAGACTGACAAGCTTGAAGATATTTTTTAAACCAACCTGATTTTGAACATAGATGGTCGCATGTTTAACTCGTGCTTTTTTATAAGAATCCTCAGCCACCAAATCAGTATTCAGCGATAAAAGATTGGTCAGACCACGTTGTTCTCTTGCTTCTTTTAAAAAGATAAAAAGCAAACGTCCTGTCGCTTCGGCATCGTAGTTTGCCATGTGGTGATGTTCCAAGGATACCCCAAAGCGTTTGGTCAAAGGCCCCAAACCATGTCGCTTATACTCCGGATATAGGTTTCTTGCAAACTCAAGGGTGTCAATCACAGGCTGACTAATCTTAGGCAGACCATAACGCTCATAGTTGGCATCCATGAAACCAACGTCAAAGGTCGCATTGTGGGCCACCAGTACAGTATCTTGACAAAAGCTCTGAAACTCTGCCAACACCTGTTCAATAGGCTTTGAGCCCTTGACATGCTGATCGGTGATCCCTGTCAACTCGGTTGTAAACTGACTCAGAGGGTGCCCTGGATCAATAAACTCATCAAATTGCTCAACGATATTCCCCTTATACATCTTTGATGCTGCAATCTGAATCAACTGATTGTGCATGGCAGAAAGACCTGTCGTTTCCACGTCAAACACCACATAGGTCGCCTCATGCAAGTCCAAATCAACCTCATTATAAGTAATAGGGACACGATCCTCAACAATATTAGCTTCTAAACCAAAGAGGGCCTTGATCCCTGCCTTTTTAGCTGCATGATAACCATGTGGGAAAGACTGAACATTGCCATGATCGGTGATGGCAATGGCTGGATGTCCCCAACTCGCTGCACGTGCAATCAAGTCCTCAACAGTCGGTAGAGCATCCATGGTGGACATATTGGTATGGGCGTGAAATTCCACACGCTTTTGATCCTCAGGCATCAGGTCCTTACGATCATAGTGGACAATCTCTTTGACATCTTGCACGTTCATGGTCAAGGTCTTGGTAAAGGGATTGTTTTCAATATTTCCTCTAACCCGCAACCAAGCACCTTTGGCAATCATGTCATACTTCTTCAGCTCTTCATCATCTTTTGCCCACTTTTGCATGGCAAAGCTTGAAGTATAGTCAGTCATCTTAAAGTTGATGATATGGCGACCTGTCCGCGTGGTTTTCTTTTCAACATCAAAGACCATGCCCTCAAAGACAATACGATTCTCCTCCATCTCCACCTCAATCATAGGTGTGATCTCTGCCTTTTCAAAGCCTGCCTGACGTGCCTGTGCCTGCTCTTTATAGTTAAAGCTTGGGCTAGGCTTCTCCTCTTGCGGTGGCATAGAAGCCTCTAGTGATTTCTGAGCTTCTAGGGCCTGATCTACCGCCTCTTGTAAGCGACTCTCTCTTGTTGAGACAAAATCATCCTTCAACTGCTCGGTCATCTCTTGGTCTGACTCCATCAAAAAGCTGACGCTCCCAAAGCCAAACTGGTCAAACTGTTGGACAAGTTTTGGCAGATGATTTTTCTTAAAATGCGCATTGTTAACAAACTGGGGTGCAGCAATGATGATTTTTTCCCCATCAAAATGAACCTTCAGCTGACTAAAGGAGCTCTTAAAGCTAGCGACCTCACAAAGTGGAAGAGTAAAAGCCTCTTGATAGTAACTTTGAAGCAACTCATCTGAAAAATCTATACGATTTGCCTTAATAGAAAACTCCGCCTTGATCTCAGCCTGCTCAAAAGTCTCCACCAACCGCTGACGCAACTCTCTATAAAGCGCAATGGGCAAAATAGTGTCAAAACGAAAATGAAAATCCCAAACTCGTGTCTTAGGATTCACCTTAACCTCTTCAATCTCTGCAGATGAAAAAGCCTCTGATTCCCTAAGATCCAGCGGCATTTCAATCTGTTCCATCAATTTTTTAAATAAGTCTGACATGGCTTTTCCTCATATTATTCTGACCTTTATTTTACCATATTTTAGGAGAAGACCAAAATAGAAGAAAGTGATTTCTTTTTTTGTCATTCGTATGCAATTAATCATTTCCTTTAAGACTAACTTAAACTAAACAGCCTATACTATAAACATCCTAATAAACTTTTCTTTTTCATAAATCTCCTGATCAGGTAGGGCTTTCAGTTCCTGCCTGATCTTTTTTTACTTACCGCTAAATGACAAAAAAACTCCCCTCACAAATGTAAGGGAAGTTAGGAGATTTATGAAAAAGATATGCTAGCTCTTCGAGAGATAAGGATACTAAGTTTTAGGATAAGTATAGTGTGGAACTTCTCCTTTGATTAAAACGTCAATCAAAGGAACTTTAGCTTATTGAGATGTTTCCGTAACCTCTTCATGCAAGTCTTCGATATAAGTTGCGAAATACCCTGTTTTATAGGTCATCGTATCATCAGCAACTGCCCTACCAGTACAATAATCACGGTAGTACATCTTCCACTCATGAATCTTTACAATCATCTTATCATAATAATCTATAATATCTGATGAACCTAAAGTCTCACTTGCCTTATCGACAACCTGTCCAAAATTCTCAAATGTCCGGTTTAAAAAATTCATGACTGGCTCTGCTACTTCATAAGGATCTTCATAAGCCAGAAAATCTAGGTATTCTTTAATAAAAAAATAAGGAAGAAACTTAAAGAGGTATGGATCACGCTCTATCATATCCCAATCAAGACTATCTTGATAAGAGGCATATAAATACATCAACTCCTCATTTTCTTTCACATAGGCCTCGATATCTTCCAAACAATTTAAAAATATCTGACGTTTGAACCAAAGGATCTGCTTTTCATAAAGCTCCTTAGCAACCTTACCTTCTTGATATCGTTGATACATCTCACGAACTTCTGAAAAAAGACTTACTGCATCAATCATCTATCTCCTCTTTTCTAGTTATCTCATCTACATTAACGGTATATTTTTCAACCACTGCTTAGTAAAATCGACGTTTTGCTCCCACGCCTGCAAGTCCTAGCATAGCTAGTCCCATCAGTGAGAAGATAGCAGTTTGGTCGTCTCCTGTGTTTGGCAGGCTAGCTGATTTGGCTTGGTAGTTTGCTTGTGGTTTTTCTTTTAGGACTTTAGCTGAGACTTGCTTAGTGACAGCTTTGTTGTAAGCTGTTTGGATAGCTTGTTTCTCGTCCGCTCTGCCGTCAACATAAGCAACAATAACGCCATTTTCATCCTTGATAGCTACTGGTTGACCACCGTTTTTGATGATGGCATCGTGTTGAGCTTGTGCTTCTTGTGTTTGGTACTGAGCAAGCAGAGCTTCATAGATAGCAAGGGCTTCATCTGCGATAGCTTCTAGGTCTGCTAGATTTTCCTCTTCTGTAGCTAAGAGCGCCTCTAACTCTTCTAACTTAGCCTGTGCTTGAGTGAGTTGTTCCACTAGACTTGGCAAGTTAGCTTGAGCTGTTTTCATAGCCTCTAGTTGAGCTTTGGCTGTCTCAAGAGTAGCTTGAGCATTGGTGTAAGCTGTTTTAGCATCTGCGGTAGCACTTTGAGCTTGACTGAGTTCTGCTTTTAATTGCACTAGAGTAGCCTGAGCCTCAGCTAAAGTTGATTGAGCCAAAGCATCAGCCTCTTTTGCAGAAGTAAGGATTGCCTGAGCCTTAGAGAGAGCAATAGCCTTGTCAGTAGCACTAGCCTTAGCTAGAGCAAGGGTTTCCTTAGCAGACTGCAAAGCTTGCTCGTCTTGAGATAGGGTTGCTTGAGCTTCGGTAAGGACTTGTTCGTAAGGGGTTAAATCTACAAAACTACTCATTAGTGAAGATAAGTTATTCTCAGCATTTTGTAATTCTGCTTTAGCCTTAGAAACCACTGTTTGTGCCTCGTTGTAACCAGAAAGAGCAGTATCATAAGATGCCTGAGCCTGAGACAAATTAGTTGCTGCAACAGTTTGCTCTGACCTAGCTTGGTTTAAAGAAGTTTGTGCAGTTTTAATGGCAGTCTCTTTTTGATTCATTGTGTTAGTAGTTACTTTGATGAAAGTCGATACTAAACCTTTAGTATCCATAGGGTCTGTACTTTGCTCAGCCCACAAGTTTCGTACAGGATACCATCCAATATTAGCTCTTGTATAAGGGTCATAAGCGTAAGTAGAACCGTTTGAATACCCCTTCAAGACAAGCTCATGCGTACCCCCATACGGTGTGAATTTGTCTTTTTCCACTGCTACCAGCAAAGTATGTCCTTGTTTAAGAGCAGTTTCAACCTCAGATACATTAGCTAAGTTGGTAGGAGTTAACCCCCAGTTTTGTAATGCTAAATAAACACCAGTAGATGAAGCTCCTACCCCAGTTTTATTAAATTCATTTGTATTGTTGTAAAGGTAGCTTGCTACTTCTGTAGGTAGAACAGTTCTGCCAGTTAAACTTGTGATAACGTTAGCTACAGATGCAGGCACACACCCTGATAACCCCATAGTAGAAGTACCAAAGTACATAGAACTCCAACGTGGGTCAGCCTGATTAAAATAGGACATATTTTGAGGGGCTGGAGTAGATGCCATTAAGTTAGCAAAGTCATTATTTGCTGAGTTAAGAGCAGATTGACTAGAAGATACTCTTACATCAGCATTATTTTTATTTGCCTGAGCGGTAGATAAAGAACCTTGAGCAGAAGAAACAACAGAACCTTTGGATATAGCTTCAATCTCAGCAGTTGCTAAACTAGACTTAGCATCATCTACTGCAACTTTTGCTTGTTCTTGGTTATTTTTCAAAACAGTGCCGTCTTTAGCCGACTCAAGAGCTGACTGGGCAGAAGATACCGCATCCTTGTCGCTAGCTACCTTAGTTGTAAGGTCGGCAACGTTCTGTTCAAGAGCCGTAGTGTCCGTAGAACTACTCAAAGCATCAACCTTAGACTGAGCCTCAGCCACCGCACTAGCCGTCTCGCTAGCCTTCGTTTGGGCATCAGCGACTAGGCTTGCTTGGGTTGAAACTTTATCTTGTGCAGTCGTCTCTGTCTCTTGAGCGGTTTTTAAGGCTTCTGAGGTTGCCGTTACCTGTCCTTGTGCGCTCTCAATAGTAGCTTGAGCATTGCTCAAATCTTGCTCTGTCACATTGGCTTTTGCCACTTCTGAGGTAAGAGAAGACACCACCGCTGATTGCGAGGTAACTTCTGATGAAGCTGTCGCTACCACACTTGCTTGACTGTCTGCATTTGCTTGTGTGCTTGTCGCCACCTCTGAGGCTTGCGCTAAGGCCTCTGTCGTCACCTTGGTCTCAGTTGCTTCCTGAGCGGTTGTCACAGGTGTTTCAGTGGTAACTTGTGCTGTTACCTCTTCTGCTTGAGTATTAGCGCTGATTGCGATCGTCCCTGCAACAAGAGCTAAACCTGATAAAACTTTTGTTTTCTTAGACATTCTTTTTCTCCATATTAAAAAACTTTTAGAAAGCCTTGGCTGTAAAGTCAAGGCTTGTTATATGTAGTATAACAAGCGATTTGTCAAGTATTTTAATGAAAAAAATGACGATTTTTGAAGATTTTTTTAATCCCTCATCCCTTAAAACTTAAGTTTTACGAAAGGTTGTTTTAAGTCTAACTTAAGCTAGGCAACTTATACTATAAACATCCTAATAAACTTTTCTTTTTCATAAATCTCCTTGATCAGGTAGGGCTTTCAGCTCCTGCCTGATTTTTTTTTACTTACCGCTAGATGACAAAAACACTAGTAAGCAAAAAAACTTCCCTCACAAATGTAAGGGAAGTTAGGAGATTTATGAAAAAGAAAAGTTTTAGGATGACTATAGTATAGCCATAATAACTTAAAACAAGCTTAAAGAATCTAAAAAAGATTTGGTAGCTTTAATTGAACTGTGAGCGGAAGACTGTGAGAAAATGATAGATCTTCCTTGGACTGAAATGTCCTGTGTCAATCTCCTATTTCTTCTTGGTCTTCTTACGCTCTCAGTATCTTATAATTGAACTCGTCCTAAAATCCTTGTGAAAATGATGCTCGCTCTTGTGTCATGTGACACGGCGGTTGAGCCCTATTTTCATACGGATTTTTTACGGGCTTAGTATCTTGGTTTAACGTAAAAGTATCTTATTTTTACTCTACACTTTTTAGGGCTTCGAGCATGTCGATTTTTTTGAGCCATTGGTTGACGATGATGCCTAAAATAATGAGAATCAAGATAACAACACCAGCTGGTACGGCATAGATGAGCCAACCGACTGCGGGATTAAACATGACCGTATCTGGTGGGATAATGAGAAGCATATAGCTGTGTAAGGCATACCCCATACCAAAGCCTACTAAAATCCCGATTAAGGAAAGGTACATGGTTTCACGATAGATATACATGGTCACTTCCTTATCATAAAAACCAAGTACTTTAATGGTGGATAACTCACGGATGCGCTCTGCTACATTGACATTAGTCAGGTTATAAAGAATGACAACTGCAAGTAAGACAGAGGTAATGATCATAATATACATAACACGGTTAAGAGAATCCACAATGGTGTTAACTTGCTCTTTAAGAGTGGTATTTTGAACAACACCTTTAACGGCTGCAAGGTCCATAAAATCTGTGGCAACAGCATTAGTGTTTTTAGTAGAGTTATCTTTTAGCATTAGCAGATCAGCGTTGTAATCAACAGATGTTCCAAAGGCTTTTTCATAATAGTCTTGGCTCATAAAGATAAAGTGACTCATGTACATCTCTGCAATACCTGAAATCTTAAGTTTGATACTTTTTCCATCAGCATTCTTAACAGTGAGGGTATCCCCTACTTTAACACCTGTCAAATCGGCTAATTTTTCTGAAATCACCACACCATCTTGGTCTAAATGCAAAGCCTTGCCATCTGTACGATTCACCAAATTGATGTATTTTCTAAATGTCGCATCATCTTTCCCATCTGTGACAAGGGTGGTGATGCTTTGTTCATCATTATTGTCTCCTGCGACTTTTGTTAGGGTTTCATAATGAACAGATAAGTGGCTCTTGACATCATCTGAGTTTAACAGTTGATTCAAGTCCTTTTCTTGACTACTACTTAAATGATTATTTTCAGCCACGATCATATCATACTTGATGATGTCATTAAACTGACGATTATTAAGGTCAGCAATAGAAGATCGGACACCCAATCCTGCAAATAAGAGGGCAATGGATCCACAAACGCCAAAAATGGTCATCAACATCCGTTGTTTATAACGGAAAATATTTCTAGCAGTCACCTTTTGTGTAAAGCTCATACGAGACCAGATCGGTGTGATGCGCTCCATCAAGATTTTTGAGCCAGATGCTGGTGGTTTAGGGAGAAGAAGCTGGGCTGGTTTTTCAGCCAACTCTTTACGCGCTACAAGTAAAGCTGGCACCACGCTACTCACCAAACCAAGTAGGATAGCTAGTAAGGTTTTTACTGGGTAAAAATGAAGCTCAATCGGAGCAACAACCAACTTAGAGGCGTAGGTACTGTAGATGATACTTGGTAAAAGCAAGTGCCCAGCCAATATTCCGATAGCTGTTCCGATCATACTGGTCACAAAACCATAGAGAACAAACTTCCGAACAATAGAGCGGTTATCGTAGCCTAGAGCTTTGAGTGTTCCTGCTTTTAGGCGCTCCTCATCCACAAAGCGTGCCATCGTCGTAAAGGTAACAAGTGCCGCAATGAAATAAAGCACAACAGGGAAGATATTGCCAACTGCGTCAATCACTGAGGCGTTATTTTCATAAGAAACATAGCCTTCTGATCCTGGGATTTCTCGGCGTGTATAGGTTTCATAGGTTGGTTGTTCAAGATTATCTAGGCTATCTTGCGCCTCCTCTAGAGCAGCTTCTTTTTCAGCTAGCTCTTTATCAGCCTGGGCTTTTTTGCTGTGATAAGCCTTGGTTTTTTCTGCTAGACTCTCTTTGGCGGCTTGAAGTTGGCTTTCTTGCTCTGCCACGGCAGCTGCACCATAAACAGCCTTGGCAGCATTTAATTGGTTTTCTTGCTCAGTGATTTGCGCTTGCGCCTGATTGAGTTGCGCCTTTGCATCACTGAGTTCTTTTTTAGTAGCTGTGATTTTAGCATACCCTTCATCAATGGTTTTTTGCCCCTCTTCTTTAAGCTCTGCTAAACGAACACTCGGTTGGTTTTCCAAAAGTTTAGTGACAGCTTTTTTATCTTCATAGACTTGATCGATGTAGATTTGCTCATAAGGGCTAATGCTTCGTAAATCATCATAAGCAACCCGTGCTATCATATAAACATCTGAATCAAAGCTTGTATCAGTCACCACACCGTAACCATTTAGCTCACCACTACCTGCTGTCGTTTGTCCAAGATTAACACGAGACAGCAACTCTGAGGAGTTGACAAAACCAACAATTTTATAACTGTGATCTTTTAGGACCTTTTCCCCGTTTTGACCAGCTTTTTCTGTAAAGTCAATGGTATCTCCTATCTTATAATCATCTTGATAGGCTGCAGAAAGGGCGATTTCACCACGTTTTGTTGGTAATTTTCCCTCAACTAAGTCATAGGTCGATAAGGTTTCTGGTTTTGAAAAAAGGCGAAATGCACTCGTGCTATCTTTAACCACAACATCTTTGAAATAGCCATACTCAACCGTCGCTTCATCATCTAAACCATCCAAAATTTTAGTGTCTGAGCTATCCAAACCATAATTACTGATAACAAAAAGATCTGCTGTTTGGTGCTCTCTAAAAAAGGCCTCTCCAGTTGTTCTAATATCTGGTCCTGATACTTTAAGCCCAATCAAAGCAAAAGAGCCTAAAGCCATTAAGGAAACGATGGATAACACACGACCTTTTGAAGTTGTAAAGGATTGTCTAAGATCCTTCCAATACGTTTTTCCCACCACTTGACGACCTCCTTAATACTCTAAGTCTTCAATCTTTTGAGGATTAGGATTGATATCAATACTTTGCACACGCGCATCATGCATCCGAATGACACGATCTGCAATCGGTGCTAAAGCTCCATTATGGGTAACAATAATAACGGTTGACCCTTTAACACGTGCCATGTCTTGTAAGATTTTTAACACTTGTTTACCTGTCTTATAATCTAAGGCACCCGTCGGCTCATCACACAAAAGGATTTTAGGATTTTTAGCAACTGCTCGTGCAATCGCTACCCTTTGTTGCTCCCCACCAGATAATTGCGCTGGAAAGTTATTAATCCTCTGACCCAGACCAACATCTTCTAAAGTTGCTGTTGCATCCCGTGCGTCTTTGACAATCTCAGATGCCAACTCAACATTTTCCTTAGCTGTCAGATTAGATACCAAGTTATAAAATTGAAACACAAAGCCCACATCTTCTCGGCGATAGGTTGTTAACTGCTTGGCATTATAATTAGAAATATCTACCCCATCAATGATGACATTTCCCTCATCGTTTGTGTCCATTCCACCTAAAATATTGAGAACCGTTGACTTACCAGCTCCTGAAGAACCCAAGATAATCACTAGCTCTCCTTTTTCTATGTCAAAATTAATATCGTTATTGGCAATGATTTCTGTCTCACCCATCTGATAACGTTTACAAGAATGTTTTACTTCAATGTAAGCCATGATAATCTCCTTTGTTTTATATCAACAACATGTTGATTTAATTACTGAAATAGTATATAATGACGAGAAAGAAAAAGCAACCATCACTTTTGAACAAAGTGTTGATTTAAGAGGTTCCTATGCAAAAAAGACAAACACAAACTAAAACCATCATCAAAGACAGCCTAGCTAGCTTATTGTTAGAAGAAAAATTTGAAGATATCTCTGTCAGTAAACTCACCAGAAAATCTGGCATCAACCGAGGTACCTTTTACCTTCACTACATTGATAAATATGACATGATGGATCAGCTCAAAGCAGAGACACTGGCTCAACTGACTCAGATATTAGAAGATACAAACCTTAATCCCAAAGCAACCATAAAAGCAGCGCTAGATTACCTCAAAAATGACTTTACCTTTATCTTCGCCATTTCAAAAAGTAGTTTTACAGACTTCTCTCAGACCATCACCATCTTTTTAAAAAATATGATCGAAAACTCCCCAATGGTCGTTTCAGACTTAGCCAATAGCTACCATATCCCAGAGAAATATGCTCTTGAAATGTTAGTGGCTAGCATTGAGAGTATTATCACCCTCTGGATAGCTGACGGTGCTATAGAAAGCACCGAAGAAATGACTGAGATTATTTTTAATGTCTCATATTTTGACAAATGGCGTTGATGGCGCTTTCATCACTTTTATTGTAACACAGTTGCAAGATTTCCAATCAAAAAATCCTCTTTAACAGAAAGAACAGACAAAAGACTAGAGGCTGGGCAAAAAGTCCAGCCTCTCTTCTCAGAGTTCGTGTCAACATCTCAGCGCAGTGGTTGATTGGCTTTAACAGTCTGGGAGACTGTTAAAGGTAGGAGATAAGATTTGCAAAGCAAATCTCAGCAGTTCGTGTTTCACACTCCAAATCTGACCATTACGACTGTTGCGAACAAAGTTCGCTTCATCTCCAACCTCAAACTGTCTCCCAGACAGTTTGAGCTGTGCGGGGGTGAGAGCGAAACAACTAGAAATAAAGACTTGTTGACAAACTCTTTTTGACCAGTCGAGTTCTTTCCTACTCCCCAGCCTTTTTACATCACTATTACTGCTCTTTCTCACGATAAAAAACAGCTTGGTTGGCAACCGTGACAATCCTATCACGACTAGCATCTGAAGAGGAGTAAGCTATTCCTCTTGGGATAAAATAGAGGGCTTCTATATTCAATCCATTTTCAGCTATCACAAAACCTGTCGCTCTTCCTTTGACAGCATCGTTAACCGCAAAAGACTCTGGAATAAGGACATGGTCCCCAAGGAAGATCTGGTTTCCTATTAGGTCTGAAAGATGATCTGTAGCCGATTGATGATCAATTGTAAGAAGACCAGCTGCACTAAATTCTAACTGATGCCCATCTTTAGACTCCCACTGTCCTTTGATAGATGAAAAATCGCCTTTTACCAAATCATCTACTGACATGCTCACCAAATCAGAAACATCAAAAGCTGTCCAATGCCCTTGTCTTGTGTCATCATTAGATAAGTGAATCAGATCAGCAGGTAATTTTTTCAAACCGTAAAAGGCAACGGTATAAGCAGCTAATACTTCGATCTCATCTGAACCATCATGAAAGGCAATAATCAACTCATCAATACCATCCCCTTCTAAATCCATATATTGATAAGAAGGATTTCGACTAGGAGATTGTAGCACTTTCAGATTCACATCACCTGTTGTGGCTTTTAAAGGCAGACCTGTGGCGTATTCCTCAATAGCAGATTGATAATTGTTCAACACCACTTGATAGAGTGATTTATAATCTACCGCGCTGGCATAATACTTTTTTAGAAAAGGAAAAAGAACTAAAGAGAAAAGCATAATAACCACTAAAAGTAATATGACCTTTAATCGAGCCATCAAACAAGCTTTTAGACTCTCCCTGTTATCCCAAGACACTCCCGTAAACATACCCTCTCCCAAGTTCAATGGATTTTTACCATTATACCTTATTTCAAATGAGTTTCCAAAAGTTTTTTAATAAAAAAAGTGAGAACAACCGTTAACATACGATTTGTTCTCACTTTTTAAAATCCATTAGCGACTAGGCTTTAGCCGTCAAAATTTCTAATGTTTCAATTAAGTTTTCAGCATTAACCTCAATGGTATCACCAGTCGCTTTAATCTTGACTTCAACAATACCTTCGGATGCTTTTTTCCCGATAGTAACACGAATTGGAAGACCAATCAAATCACTATCTGAGAATTTAGAGCCAACACGTTCGTTGCGGTCATCTGTCAACACCTCATATTTAGCAGCCATCAGGTCTTTTTCAATACGAGCGGTCAATTCTTGAGCAGCCTCATCTTTGACATTAACAGTAATCAAGTGAACATCAAACGGTGCCAATTCTTCAGGGAAATTAATTCCCCAAGCATAACGGAAATCACCTTTTGGTGTTTTATTAACAAAGATACGAGCGTGTTGCTCTAAGACCGCTGACAAGATACGGCTAACACCGATACCATAACATCCCATAACCATAGGAGTTGCCTTGCCATTTTCATCAAGGATCGTAGCCCCCATACTATCTGAGTAACGTGTCCCTAGTTTGAAGATATGACCAACTTCGATACCACGCGCAAACTTCAAGACACCTTGACCATCTGGTGAAAGTTCTCCTTCACGAACTTCACGAATATCGACATATTCTGCTGTAAAGTCACGTCCTGGGTTAACTCCTGTCAAATGGAAGCCATCTTCGTTAGCTCCTGTTACAGCATTGCGACTATCCTGTACCTTACGGTCAGCGATAATTTTAACTGTATCTGGTAAGTTAACAGGACCAAGTGAGCCAAAGCTTGCCCCAAAGATAGTTTGTGCTTCTGCTTCTGTTGCTGGCTCTAAGAAATCTGCTCCAAGGTAGTTTTTCAACTTCACATCATTGACTTGGTCATTGCCCACTAAAAGTGCAACAACTGGTTGACCATCTGCCATAAAGAGAAGAGTTTTGATGGTTTGTGTTTCCTCAACTTCCAAGAAAGCTGCAACATCATCAATAGACTTACAATCTGGTGTGGCAACTTTGACAACTTCTTCTTCTGCCACAACCACTGTACTTGGCTTATAGAGATCTGTCGCCATCTCAAGATTGGCAGCATAGTTAGATTCGCTAGAGTAAGCAATGGTATCCTCACCAGCAACTAACCATGATGTTAGCTCTGCTTTAATCTCTTCTAAAACATCTGTCGGGATCTCATCAATAGAGCTAATCGCTTTATCAAGTACCAACCAGTGATCAAGGTCTGTACGATCAGCTGTAATCGCCATAAACTCTTGGCTATCTTTTCCGCCCATAGCACCACCATCACCGATGATTCCTTTAAACTCTAAGCCTGTGCGTGTAAAGATAGCTTCATAAGCCTTTCTATAGTCCTCATAGGTCACATCCAAACTGTCATAGTTAGGGTGGAAACTATAGGCATCTTTCATGATGAACTCACGTGTACGGAGCAGACCATAACGTGGACGTTTTTCATCGCGGTATTTTGGCTGAATTTGATAAAGGCTAAGGGGTAATTGCTTATAAGATTTCACCGCATCACGCACAAGAGCGGTAAAAGTCTCTTCGTGGGTTGGACCCAAGATAAAGTCAGACTTGTCTCGGTTTTTTAGTTTGTAAAGGTCTTCACCATAAGTTTCATAGCGCCCTGATTCGCGCCAAAGGTCAGCGGTTAAAAGAGCTGGTGCTAACATCTCGATAGCTCCAATTTTTTCAAACTCTTCTCGCATGATATTTTTTGCTTTTTCAATCACTCGATTAGCAAGTGGAAGATAAGCATAAATACCTGCTGAAATCTGGCGAACATAGCCTGCACGCACCATCAAGGCATGGCTGATAACTTGAGCATCACTTGGCATTTCGCGAAGTGTTGGAATAAGCATTTGACTTTGTTTCATTGTTTTATTAAATCTCCATTTCACTTTTTTAGAAAAAGGCACGCACAATATCGTTCCATGTTACTGCAACCATCAACAAGACCATAAAAACAACTCCTGCCAAGGTAATATAGGTTTCGGTTTCTTGTTTAAGAGGTTTTTTACGAATGGCTTCTAAGATATTCATCACTAGCTTTCCACCATCAAGGGCTGGAATAGGAAAGAGGTTAAAAATTCCCAAGTTAATAGACAAAAGCCCCATCAAATTCAAAACAGCTATCAATCCTGACTGGGCTGCACTGCTTGTCATCTGATACATGGCAACTGGCCCACCTAATTTGTTAAGATCTGGTTGTAAAATTAAATTTTTAAAAGCATCAAGAATGAGGAAAGCACGATCCCAAGCTAGCGTTATCCCACCAACAATTTTCTCAAAAAATCCTGTTTTCAGACCTGGTGAGACACCTAAGAGATAGCGATCGCCTGATTTTTTAGGAGTAACTTCTATTTCCTTCTCCGTATTGTCAGACTTCACCGTTAAATGAAGCACCTGATCAGACTTCATATTTTTTGTCGTCTCATCTACAGCTGACACGAGATCTTCCCAGTTACTAATTTTAATCCCCTCGATGGCTAATATCTGGTCATTATTTTTAAGACCTGCTTGAGCAAGAGCACCATTTTCAACCACTTGGACATGGTTTGTGGTCACATCTTGAACCCCACCTTGAGCAAACATCAAAAGGATATAAACCAAAACCCCTAAAATGAAATTATTTAAAGGACCTGCAAAGTTAGTGATCATCCGTCCAAAAACACTAGCATTTTGATATTGAACATCTAAAGGAGCGATACGGACCTCTGTCCCATCCTCTTCAATAATAGTGGCATCATGATCAACCTGATAGGTCTTTGTTTCTTCTAAGACCAACCCTGTGATAGTCAGTTTATCCTCTAAATCATAAGAGATGACATTCATCGGAAGAGCAGTTGGATCAATTTGCTTTCCTGATAGGTTAATCCGCGTGACTAAGCCATCTGGATTAACCGTCAAGCTTGCGGGTGTTCCTGTCTTAATCTCCGTTTTGTCCTCACCCCATCCAGCCATACGGACATAACCACCTAAAGGCAAGATACGAACAGTATAAGCTGTGCCGTCTTTTCCAATATGGGCAAAGATTTTTGGTCCCATACCGACGGCAAATTCACGTACTAGAATCCCTGATTTTTTGGCAAAATAGAAGTGACCAAACTCATGGACGACTACAATAATACCAAAAACTAATATGAAAGTTAAAATCCCTAACATCAACTGCCTCCTTAAAATAAACCAAAGAAGTGCATAATCGGAAAGACAAAAATCATACTATCAAAACGATCTAAAATTCCACCATGACCTGGGATAAGATTTCCAGAATCCTTCACACCATAGTGACGTTTAATCGCACTTTCAACTAAATCACCAAATTGGGCAAATACTGAAAATAAGGCTACTAAAATTAACATCACAAAAAAGTTATGAGGGGCGTAAACACTCTTATCAACCAACATAAACACAAAAGAGACCAAAACAGCACTGACGATCCCACCAAGACTACCTTCAACTGTCTTGTTAGGAGATACCCTTGGCAATAATTTTCGACGGCCAATTTGTCGCCCAATCATATAAGCTCCTGTATCTGTCGCCCAGACGATGAATAGAGCCAACAGTACCTTATCTAGTCCTGAGATGCGAGCTAGGGCGAGATTATGAAATCCGATACCAACATAAAAGCTCGATGCAATCGCAAAAGTAGCATCATCAAAAGAATACTCTCTGCTATTTAAAACCGTTCCTGCCAAAATCAGAAAAACAACCAGGGCATAACTGATAAAACTACTGTCTGTAGGAAGGAAGGTCAGGTATTGATCCATCGGAATAGTCATCACAATCGCTGCCAACATGGCTAAAATTCCTTCAAATGAAAAGGGCTCTAACTGCTTCATCCTTAACATTTCAAATACACCAATAGCAGCTAAAGCTCCTAATAGTAATTGGAAAGACAGTCCACCAATAAAAACAAATGGCAGGAAAATAGCCAAAGCTATTCCTCCATAAATCACTCTTTGTTGCATGATATCTCCTTAATTAAACCCCACCAAAGCGACGATGGCGTTGATTGAAATCTGAAATAGCTTTTTCTAACTCCTCTGCGTTAAAATCTGGCCACAAAACATCTGTAAAGTAAAACTCACTATAAGCAGTTTGCCAAGGTAAAAAATTACTAAGGCGAAGCTCACCGCTAGTACGAATCACCAAGTCTGGATCACGATAAAGATAAGGCAAATGATTGGTCATCAAATAATTAGCCACCAAGTCCTCATCAATATCTCCAGGATTAAAACGCGCCTCTAAAACATCTTGTGCAATCAACTTAATCGCACTGGTGATCTCAGATCGACCACCATAATTCAAAGCAAAGTTTAACACTAAACCTGAGTTATGTTTGGTTTTCTCAATGGCACGCTCTAAAGCCGATAGAGTTTCTTTGGGTAAGCGATTAAGCTCACCAATCATTTGGACACGAACATTATTGCGATGGAGTTCTGGGACATATTTATCAAAAAATTCCACAGGAAGATTCATAATAAACTTGACCTCATCTTCTGGGCGAGACCAGTTTTCTGTCGAAAAGGCATAAACCGTTAGAACTTTAACACCTAACTCTGAAGCTTTAATGGTCACATTTTGAAGAGCATCCATACCTGCCTTATGCCCAAACACACGAGGCTGCATCCGCTTTTTAGCCCACCGACCATTGCCATCCATAATAATCCCAATATGATGTGGAATGTGTTCTAAATTGAGTATTTTCTTTTTTCTTTTAAAATTAAACATAATCGTGATATCCTAAAATTGTGCTATTGGTATTTTACCATAATTTAGGCGGTTTTGATAATTTTTCTAATGTGATCCCTGAGAAGACTTTCTCTCTTTCTTTTGATAAAATAAAACAAAAAGGAGATGTCATGACAACCTTTGGAATTATCGGATCAAGTCAAACCGCCTTACTACTTTGCCTTGAAATGCAAAAAATGGGGATTTGGGTTAATTGTTTAACACGGCACCAAAATTCTAGGATTTATCAGGTAGCCGATAGTCGTTATCAGGCACGTGATATTCAATCTATTATTAACTTTGCTATGGATAGTGATAAGGTTTTTATTGTGGATAGGGAGTTACAAGTGGGTATATTAAAAGAGTTGGAAAACCTTACTCAGTTTGTTCAAAATTTAGACCTCTACCATTACCTATCTCAAACCGATACGATTAACCTCAAACTCAATAGTATCTCAGATATTATCACCAAAGGAAATAAAATCCAAAAAGACTTACATATCTTATTTTTAGCAGATATTAAGAGTCAAATTTTAGCCATTAGTCAAAATAGCTACCAGCACCAAGAACTCAAAGAAAGTTTGGTGTCCCCTCCAATCAGCCATACCCTTTATCAAAAGTTGGAGACAAAATTAGCTCACCTAAGCAACCTACTCAACCTGCATGAAGTGATCAGTATTCGAGCGCTTATTTTTGAAGGCGAGGAGGTTATCTTCCAACAGATAACACAAGGTGTCCACCAAAGCTTTGAACCAAGTTACCTTGCTTGGCAAACTAACATTTATCATCTCATGATCAAGCAGGCACTCGATTATCCTATGGATCTCCATCTTAAAAAAGAAAAAAATTACTATGCGACTTGGCTGGATCACACTGAATTAAGCAAGCTCAAAAAACAAATTCCCTATTTCCCTGAATTTCAACTGTATGCTCCCTACCGAGCAACATCAGGCTACCTCGTTTTAAGCGAGCCTTATCTTAGTGATAAACTACAAAAACTCAAAAAACTCATGGACTAGCCATGAGTTTTTACTTATTCTTGAATGGCAGCATCATCTGCTTCAACTTCGCTAGTGACAGCACTTTCTGCAGTGTCACTCGTTTTTTTGACAACGCGTTTAATAGCTGACAATTCAAAGGTCAAATAAACACCTTCAACATCCAAGACAACCTTCTGCGCTTCTTGATCAATCTCATCAATCAAGGCATACATACCACCAATCGTCACTACCTCATCCCCTTTAACGAGGGCATTAAGTTGATTTTGACGCTCTGTTGCCTGTTTTTTTTGTTGGCGTGAGGTGAAATACATCATCCCTACCATCATGACTAAAATAATAATTAAGCTAAAGTTCATCTTATCCTCCAAAATACTAAAGTCATAAACTACTATAGCAAAATTACAGGCTTTGAGCAAGAAGAAGCTCGGTTTCTGATTAATTGATGAAGGCTGTAATAGCTTCCTCAGATAGTGAGGAATCGCAAACAACTTTAACCTGACCAGCTTTTGCAACTAAAAGCCCTGGAACAGTTTTCACACCATAGGCATCACGCAAGGCCTGTGTTTCCACTAAATCAGCTGGATTTTGACTATGTAAAAAATAAACCTTGACACCCTTTTCTTTGGCCACACGAGATAACTTAGGCGCAAAACGTTGACAATAAGGACAGGTTTCACGTCCAATAAAGACCACCACATCTTGCTGAGTCGCCAACAGGTCTTTGAGATCCTTGGCTAAAATCGGGGTAAAATCTTGAATCGCTTCTTGAAATGTAAACATCTGCTTTCTCCTTTTTTTATGATAAGTCTATCATATAGAAAATTCTATTAAAGCACAAAAATTTTTAACGAAAATCAAAAAAATTGTGACAAGGCATTAGCTGTCCTTATCACAATTGTCATATGATTATTCTTAGTCTCGGTCATCATAGCCATTTGGATGACTTGAATGCCATGCCCAAGCTGTCTCAATGATTTTCTCAATATCATCAAATTGTGGCTTCCAGCCCAAAACCTCACGTGCCTTAGCTGAGCTTGCAATCAAGGTATCTGGGTCTCCTGGACGACGATCAGCCAGTTCTGCTGGGAT
Source organism: Streptococcus sp. SGI.013 (assembly GCF_050315295.1). Lineage (NCBI taxonomy): Bacteria > Bacillati > Bacillota > Bacilli > Lactobacillales > Streptococcaceae > Streptococcus > Streptococcus sp. SGI.013. The sequence goes on along the minus strand of NZ_JBNPOS010000003.1, from coordinate 49,902 downwards.
TTCTTTTCCAGTTACTCGACGTGCAGCCTCTAGGATTTCAAGGTTTGAAAAACCAGTCGATGATCCTAGGTTAAAGGCTGACGATGGATTTCCTTTACGGAGATAATCCACTGCCAATAGATGAGCATCTGCCAAGTCAAAAGGATGCACATAATCACGCACATTAGTACCATCTGGCGTCTGATAATCATCACCAAAAATCATGATCTTATCACGTTTGCCTTGCGCCACCTGTAAAATAATAGGCAATAAGTGAGTTTCAGGACCGTGATCTTCTCCGATAGAGCCATCTGGTTTTGCACCTGCCACATTAAAGTAACGCAAAGCAACAAAACTGATACCGTAAGCTTCATCTGACCACTTCATGATGGTTTCCATCATGAGCTTACTTTCCCCATAAGGATTGATGGGACGTTGTGGTGTTGTCTCCAAGATAGGAATTTCTTCTGGAATGCCGTAAGTTGCTGCTGTTGATGAAAAGACAATGTGCTTCACACCAAATTCATTCATCACTTCAAGCAATTTGACCATGCCCACTGTATTGTTATCAAAATATTTTAGGGGTTTTTCCATTGATTCAGCAACCAATAAATAAGCCGCAAAGTGAATGACTGCGTCAATATCTGGATTTTCTGTAAAGACTTTACGCATAAAATCTTGGTCAGCCAGGTCGCCTTGATAAAATGTCACATCAGGGTGAAGGGCTGCACGGTGGCCTGTGACCAAATTATCCACTACCACCACGTCTTCTTGACCTTGTTCAATCAAGCGGTCAACCATGTGAGAGCCAATATAACCTGCCCCACCTAAAATCAAAACTGCCATATCTTCTCCTTTTTCTATCTACGGAATATTGCACCCATCTGTTTGAGCAAACGGACAAAACCTGCCTGTCCCTCAGCATCCATCTTGTAAACACCTGCATCCTCTAAGACACGCAAGAAACGATAACCGATTTCTTGTTTGACAATAGCAGACACCGTAGCTACATCACAAGTTGGGTACTTCGCTTTTAAGCTATCTGCCCAATCCTTATGATAATCTTTAATAGCATTATACTCATCTAAGAGATATTTTTCAACCTCAAGCATCTCATCTTTTAGTCGTGGTGGCAAAATAGCCAAGCCCATCACTTCAATCAAGCCGATATTTTCTTTTTTAATGTGCTGAACATCCTGATGAGGATGAAACACACCATCTGGATAAGATTCACTGGTGTGATTGTCCCTTAAAACCAGATCAAGCTCATAAAGGTTTCCTTTTTTTCGTGCAATCGGGGTGATGGTGTGATGCGGCTGATCTCCTGTATAAGCTAAAATATCTAAAGACAAATCAGAATAATCTTTCCAAACTGCCATGACCTTTTCAGCTAAAGTACAAAGAGTCGTCTTATCAGAAGCTTGTAAACGGATCACAGACATAGGCCAGTTGAGAATACCTGCCCTAACCTCACTATAACCTTCAAAAGTAAACTCTTGTAGTAGCTCTGCTTTTTCCATCGGAAAAATATGACGACCTGCTTGATAGTGGTTGTGGCTTAGGATAGACCCTCCAACAATCGGTAAATCCGCATTGCTACCAACAAAATAGCCTGGGAAAATATCTACCAAGTCCAACAACTGAGAAAAAGTCTCTGGAGTAATCACCATTGGTCTATGTCTGGTATCTAATACAATACTATGCTCTGTAAAGTAGGCATAGGGAGAGTATTGAAAGCCCCATTCTTCGCCATTCAAGTCGAGACGAATCAAGCGATGGTTAGCTCTTGCAGGATGATCTATCCGACCTTGATAACCTTCATTTTCTACGCATAAGAGACAAGTTGGGTAGCTAGAGCTGGTCATGGTTTTTGCTTTTGCGATATCTTTGGGATCTTTTTCGGGTTTAGAAAGATTGATAGTGATTTCTAGATCCCCAAAATCTGTTGGAACTTTATAGGCAATATTTTTAGCAATAGCTTCTTGCTTAATGACATCATTGTCTTGACTCAATTGATAAAAATCTAGTATGGCTTGTTCTGGTGAACTTTGATAGGTAGACCAGAAGTTCTGGTTAACTTGGCTAGGAATTGGGGTAATGAAGTTCATCAACTCCGCCCCCAACATCTCTTTTTCTGCTCCACTATCTTCAATCTTACCATTTTGAATAGCCTGATCAACCAGTGCCTCTTTTAACTCCAATAAGCTCTTTTCTGAGGTTGATTCCAAGCTAGTTTCTCCTACTAGATGAAAGAGACGATTGACAAGATACACCCGATCCATCTCTTGATACTGGCTTCTTTTGATAATTTCTGTGACAAAGTCTTGCACTACCGTCATCTTCTCTTCTCCTTATTCTAAACGCTTAGCACCTGAAGCAATTTCTGCCAGATAAAAACTTGGCGCATAACCCACGACCTCAGTATAAGTTTTTCCTAGTTGCTCTTTAAAATCTTCAACTGCTTCCTTAGCTACAATAGCAATGGCACAACCACCAAAACCAGCACCAGTCATCCGAGCCCCTAAGACCCCTTTTTGTTCCCAAGCAGTATGAACAAGGGTGTCAAGCTCAAGTCCTGTCACTTCATAGTCATGCTCTAAAGAAACGTGTGAGGCATTCATCAAGCGACCAAACTGTTCTAAATCCCCTTTTTCTAGCGCTGCTCTAGCTTTTAAGGTTCGTTGATTTTCTAAGACGGCATGGCGAGCCCTTTTCAGACGATTGCTGTCTTTAATTAAATAAGCATATTGATCAAAGCTTGCTTCGTCCAATTCTCCCAAACTTTTAATGGCTAGCTTACGATTAAGCTCCTCTACAGCTTTTTCACATTCCAAACGACGCTCATTATATTTTGAATCTGCCAATTCACGACGTTTATTGGTATTCATAATAACAATCACATAAGATCCTAAATCAAGTGGAACCAAATCATAATCTAGCGTATTGGTATCTAGATAGATAGCACGCTGGTCTGCTCCCATCCCAATGGCAAACTGGTCCATGATTCCTGAATTTACGCCAATAAAATCGTTCTCTGTCTTTTTCCCAATTTTAACTAAATCAAGGCGCTCTAACTTGAGTGCAAATAAATGCTCTAGCATAATCCCTATTAACAGCTCCAAAGAAGCTGAAGAGGATAAGCCTGAGCCATTTGGAATATTACCATAAACATAAACATCCATCCCAGACGAAATCTGATGCCCTGCTTCTTGCAAGAACTTGATAACCCCTTTGGGATAATTGGTCCAGGAGTCTTTTTTATCAAAGACCAAGTGGTTAAGATCCACCTCAATGATGCCTTCTTTTTCAAAATTACCAGAATAAAAGCGTAATTTTTGATCTAGACGTTTTTTGGCAGCCCCATAAGTCCCTAAACTAATAGCTGCTGGAAAAACATGTCCACCATTATAGTCTGTATGCTCACCAATAAGATTAATTCGACCGGGTGAAAAGAAGCAAGCATCGGGCTGATAGCCAAAAACTTCCTCAAATTTAGTCTTTAATTCTTCTGTTTTCATAAGCGACCTCCTTTTTTGAAAACCCTTTCTTATTTACCTTCATTATATTACAAATACGTAAACGCGTCAATCGTTTTTAGTAAAATTTTACTAAAAAATTTTACTCATTTTAGAAGATATTGTTCAAATATGATATAATAAAGAAAAAATAGTAGAAACGAGGTTATGATGGCAACTCTAAAAGATATTGCTCAGTTAGCTCAGGTCTCTAGTGCGACAGTGTCACGGGTCCTCAATCAAGACCAAACTCTCTCGGTTAGTCCTGAAACCAAAGAAAAGATCCTCAGCATTGCTAGAGACTTAGGATATAGCAAACAAAGGAAAACAACATCAAGACAGAAAAAACGTTCACTAGCTATCGTTCAGTGGTACACTCAAGATGAGGAACTTGATGACCTCTACTACTACTCGATCCGTATCGGTTTAGAAAGACGTGCCCAAGAACTTAATTTCGAGATTTATCGATTTTTCCAAGATCAAAAATGGGACTTAGAGTTGAAAGTAGATGGTATTATTGCCATTGGAAAATTCAGTTTAGAACACATCAACCTCCTAGAGACTTGGTCTTCCCACATCGTTTTTATCGATAGTGACACCCTTGCTCTTGGGCACTCTTGTGTCACAACTGACTTTATTCATTCTGTAGAGGGAGTCATCGATCACTTCTTTAGCAAAAATTTGACAAAAATCGGTATGATTGCCGGAGAGGAAAAATCTAGCGATCATAGAACACCCCTACTAGACCCTCGCTTCCAAGCTTTTCAAAACTATCTTAATAAAAAGCAATCTTATCAGCCACAGTATATCTTTATTGGGGATTTTTCTAGTCAAGCAGGCTATGATTTAATGAAAAAAGCAATTAATGACTTGAAAGATAATCTCCCTGGTGCTTTTTTCATCGCTAACGACAGCCTTGCTTTAGGTGCCTTAAAAGCTTTACAAGAAGCTAAGATACCTGTCCCTGAACGTGTTAGTTTAATTTCTTTTAACGACACTACGATTACACGTCAAGTCTTCCCCAGCTTATCTAGTGTCACTGTCTTCACAGAAGAAATGGGGAAAAAAGCAGTTGAACTGCTCTATGACGAGCTAAAATCTTCTCCTTTAGTCCCACAACTAATTAGATTAGGAACTAAACTGACATTACGTGATAGTAGTAAATAAACAAAATAGCCATTCAAAGCCTCTACGTAAAAAACGCATGGAATCATTTATTAAGAATGATTCCATGCGTTTTTTAGTAGGAAGATTTATATCTTCTCAATCTCTTTAGGATGAATAGGAGATTAATGTCATCCCTTCTCTGATCATTAGTAAAGAATATTTCTATCTGTTTCCCTGTCAAAAAAGTGAGCCTTGTTTAAATCAAAACCAAAGACCAACTCTTGATTAGGAGCAATATAATCACGCGCATTAACTTTAGCGACAAATTCAGTTTGTCCAACCGTACAATAAAGGTGCGATTCAGCTCCCAGTAGCTCTGACAAACCAACTGTTGCCGATACAACTGCTTTTGGAAAGGCTTCTAAAAAAGCAGGTTCCAAATGTAAATCCTCCGCTCTAATCCCCAAAGTTATCTTCTTACCATCATAACCTTTTTCTTTCAAGACTTTAAGACAACCTTCTGGAACCTCTAGTTCAAAGTCATTACCTTTACCTATAACCTTTTCACCTTTTAAAGTTACCTCAAAGAAATTCATAGCTGGGCTTCCAATAAAGCCTGCAACAAATTTACTAACAGGTTTATTATAGAGTTCTTGCGGTGTTCCAATTTGCTCAATACGACCGATAGAGCCTGATTTATCTGGGTTTTTAGTGGCACTCATGATGACAATACGGTCTGCCAAAGTCATTGCTTCTGTTTGGTCATGTGTCACGTAGATGGTTGTCGCTCCAATACGACGGTGAATCTTGGCGATCTCTGCACGCATAGAGACACGCAATTTGGCATCCAAGTTAGACAATGGCTCATCCATCAAGAAAACTTTCGCATCACGAACAATGGCACGCCCCATGGCAACACGTTGGCGTTGTCCACCAGATAGATCTGCTGGCTTACGTTGTAAAAATTCTGTCAAACCAAGAATTTCAGCTGCCTCTTTGACACGCTTATCAATTTCATCTTTGGAGTACTTACGTAGTTTTAGGCCAAATGCCATATTTTCATAAACACTCATGTGTGGATAGAGGGCATAGTTTTGGAAGACCATAGCGATATCACGATCTTTCGGCGCTTGGTCATTCATGAGTTTACCATCAATATAAAACTCACCTTCGGTAATGTCCTCAAGTCCTGCAATCATACGAAGAGTCGTTGATTTACCACAACCAGATGGGCCAACAAAAACAATAAACTCTTTGTCTTTAATATCAAGATTGAAATCTTCAACAGAGTAATACGTTGCATTTGGATACTTTTTATTGATATGTTTTAAATTTAATTCAACCATAAAATGCTCTTTCTATTCTTCAAAGTATATGTCTTGTCCATTTTCAACCACACGATAAGTTAACTGTTTCAAGTTAATCTCTGCCTGTGCTTGACAAGTTTTCGCCTGATTACTTCGTTTAATCATAATAGTGTTATCGTCTATTTCTTCAATCTCAATATGTCCGTCTAAATCAAAAGCCTCTGACTGATTACGATAAGTAAATAGGTTTAATAAAGCCTTGACAATAGGACGTTGAACTTCACTTGCAATTTCCTCACTAGTGTAGTAATGACGATTGATATTACGTCCTTCTTTAGTTGATTCTAGTAAATCCAGATCATTTTTTCCTGCTAAAAATCCAACATAGTAAACTTGTGGAATCCCAGGAGCAAAAGCTTGAATTAGACGTGCCAAAAAGTATTTTTTATCATTGTCTCCTAGAGCAGAATAGTAGGTTGAGTTAATTTGATAAATATCCAAATTATTATATTCTGCTGAAGAATACTTTCTCTTCACATTAGCTCCAACCTTATAAAGCTCATTTGAAGCAAAATCAATTTCATCATCTGTCAGAATATCTTTAACATCTACTACACCTATGCCATCGTGAGTATCTAAGGTTGTAAACTGTTTCATTGGGCTCATCTTCAGCCACTTAGCCAGACGGTTAACCTTTCCACTATAGAGAGAGTAAAGCGTTACCATTGGGAGAGCAAAATCATAAACATAATAATCATGATCAGCAATCTTAAATTGAATGCTGTAATGTTCATGAATCTCTGGTAATAACTCCACACCTGATGCTGCTGCTATATCCCTAACTTTAGCGAGTAAATCCCAAATATCTGGTTCAACAAAGAAATCATTTGTATCTAATTTTTTGATTGCATAAGCAAAAGCATCCAAGCGAATTAAATCACAACCATTAGCAGCAAGGTGCTCAATTGTTTTCGTTATGAAATCCATCGTCACTGCTTTAGTCACATCTAAATCAATCTGTTCCTCACCAAATGTATTCCACAAGTATTCCTTACTACCGTCTGCAAAAATAATTTCTTGTTTAGGAGCGCGATCCTTACGTTTATATATTAAATCAACATCAGCTGCTGTTGGACGATTTTCAGGCCAAAACTTATCCCAGCGCAGGAAAAGATCTGCATATGGACTCTCATCTTTCTTCTCTTGGAAATCTTTATAATACTTCGATTGGCGTGAAATATGATTAATCATAAAATCAAACATTAGATAATATTTTTCACCTAATCGTTTCACATCTTCCCAATCTCCAAAAGCCTCATCAACCTCTTCATAATCTACTGGTGCAAAACCTCTGTCACCTGTTGAGGGAAAGAATGGTAAAAGATGGACACCTCCAACTGCTTCACCAAAATAATTAACCAGATTAGCTTCTAATTCTCTCAAATTTTTTCCCAGACTATCTGAATAAGTAATTAGCATTGTTTTATTTTCAATTGCCATAATAACTCCTCTATCTTATCCTTATAAACAAATATTCATCTTATTTCACTGCACCATTACTCATCCCAGCAATAATATTTTTTTGGAAAATCAAGTAAACAATCGTAATCGTAATGATTCCAACAATATAAGAAGCAAAACTTGGGCCATAATCATTAAAATATTGACCTGTATAGTTGTATTGGAAAAGTGGCAGTGACCACATGTTTGAATCTTTATTTAAAATCAAAAGTGGCAACATAAAGTCATTCCAAAACCACAATGCATTGATAATCAATGTTGTTGCATGCATCGGTTTTAACATAGGATAAACAATTTTACTATAGGTTGTGAACTTATCTGCCCCATCAATTTCCGCTGCTTCATCCAAACTATCTGGAACACTCATCTTGATATAGCCGACATATAAAAACAAGGTCTGAGGTACAGCGTAGGTTAAATAAAGTAAAATCAATCCCCAGATATTGGCAATCCCAAGTTTATTCATCATCACGGTAATCGGAATCATAATAACTTGGAAAGGAACAAAAATCCCCAATATTAATAAACTATACATGATAGCATAAGCTTTATTTTTAGACATATTTCGTGCAATTGAATACGCTGCAGCAGGGATAAAGGCCATGACCGCTATAATTGAGATGACTGTAATTAGGGTTGAGTTTAAAAAATAATCCCCTATACCATCCGCTAATAGTCGATTATAGTTTTCAAAAGTGACTGGATTCGGTAAAGAAAAGAAGTTCTCTACAATATCTTTTGTTGTTTTAAAAGAACTAGAAACTGTCACTAAAAGAGGGATAAAAATTAAGATAGCACCAACTCCTAAAAGAGCATACTTCCAAAAGCGACTAAGCTGTTCTTCTTTTTTCATAAATAGTGACCTCCATCAAATTTCAAAACGCTTTGAGAGTCTAATTTGTAAAATTGAAATTAAACCAATAATCACAAATAAGACAAGGGCAATAGCATTGGCATAACCATATTGATTACTTTTAAAGGCATAATTATAGACTAATAATCCTAAAGAAGTCGTTGCATTATTTGGACCTCCTCCAGTAAGAGCAAAAATTTGGTCAAAAGCTGTCAACCCTGCTTTTAAAGCCATGATAAATACCATAGAAACACTTGGTAAAAGATAAGGTAACTCAATGCTCCAAAATCTTTGCCTACTATTTGCACCATCAATCTCTGCTGCTTCTACAATTTCAGAAGGAATACTTTGCAAACCTGATAAAAAGATAATAATAGGCATTGCAACACCTTGCCAAAGAAGAACGAAGATTACTGCTATCGTTGCCCCAACGTTAGTTCCCAAAAGACTTGTTTCTAAAAAGCTGATTCCTAAAGTTTTCCCTAAAGCTGGCAAACCATAGTTAAATACTTGTTTAAAAATCAAGGACACTGTCAAGCCTGACAACACTGCTGGAAAGAAGAACCACGCCCTAAAGAAAGTTTGACCTTTTAACTTTGTATTCAATGCTTTTGCAATTAAAATTCCTAAGCCAATTTCTCCAACAATTAAACTAACTGTCAAAACGAGTGTAAAGCTAATAGCTTGCATGAATTTAGTATCGGTTAATAAAATGGCATAGTTATTGAGACCAACAAAGTCAAAATTATAGGTTAAACCTGTCCAATTGGTCAAGCTATAAAAAGCCCCCTGAACCATAGGAAAATAAAAGAATATTACCTGTAAAATTAGAGGAACTGCTAAAAAAGTCCAACCCCAATATTTATTTAAAAACGTTCTCATTCCAACCTCCTAGTTGACATCTGATTTCATAGGATTAAAGAAAGCATTTAAATCATTTGCTAGAGCTTTACCATCACCTGTTGATAAATAGTTTGTAGTCAGAGTAAAAAAGTCATTTTCACTATTCCAATGTTGACCCAACCAAACCAAATGGCGATCTGTGAAAGCAAGACTTGTTAAACCACCTAGCTCAGAGTCTGCTCCTCTAGTAACAACACCTTTAACGGCAACAGGCCCCCCATCTACATCATAATATTTTTGCATGGCTTTTGCTGTAGTCATATAAGCTACAAACTTATTAGCTTCTTCCTTATAAGGGGTTTTAGAAGAAATAGATAGCGCCAGATCTCCTGCTCCAATTGTAAAACTTTCTCCTTTTTTCTCACCTGGAAAAGCAAAAGTTCCAATCTCAAAATCAGGTTTCTGTTCCTTGATACTTGGCAAGGCCCATGAACCATTAGGTGTTATTAGGGCTTCTCCTTTAGCAAAAGTCGCTAAGGCGTCCACATACCCTGCACCTTGCCAGTTTTTCTGCATTGCTCCTTTTTTTCGAAGAAGATCAATACGTTCCATATCTTCTTTTAAGACATCGTCTTTAGCAGAGATACTATTTGGTTTTGAAAAACGCAAATATTGGTTAGCTTCATCATCTCCACCAGTAATGGTTGCTAGCGATAGCTGATGGTACCCATTTAAAGTCCAACTCTCAGATCCCGCTATCGCAAACGGTGTTTGCCCATCCTTAATCATTTTAGCTACTAAAGCTTGGAAGTCTGCCCATGTTTCTGGCACATGGTATCCTAACTCTTTGAAAGCTGTCTTATTGTAATAAAAACCATAAGCATTAGCTGTCAAAGGGACATTGTATATTTTACCTTCTACAGCATATTTAGAGGCGTAATTATTAGCAATATGATCAAGATAATCTTTATTGGTTAAATCTTCAAAGTAACCTGCCTTAGCCCATTCTTGAAAATCAATATTTTGAGGGTAAAGACCAACAACATCTGGAATATCTCCTGCTAACATTCTAGTTTTTAGAACCTCACCAGGCGCAGGAACATCAACTACTTTGACATGAATTTTAGGATTTTCCTTTTCAAAATCTTTAATGATTTCTTTTATCGTAGCCGACATTTCTTTTTTCTGGTTAAAATACTCTATAGTCACTCGCCCATTATCTGATTTCGTCTTTTCTTGACTACAAGCACCTAGACTAATTACAGAAAATGCTAAGAGACCCAATCCTACTAGCTTATGAGACCATTTCATACTGGAATCCTTTCTTTATAGCGCTTGAAAATGTAATTGTTGACTGATATAATCCCCTTGCACAAGAGACATTGTCAGTCCTGCATACATCAACTCTGCTCCTGAGTAAACTTGTCCACTTCCAACCAATTGATAAAGTCTACCTTCCTCTAAATCTTTTAATTTTAGAGTTGTTTCCATTGTCTCAATCTGGGATTGAATGCGCACATAAGTCACAAGAACGTTATCTTGATAATTAAATTGTACAGCTACCTCATTACTTACTTCGTCTGGATTGATAAGACGATAGTGTTGTCCAAATTGAACAATCGGACGAAGTTGTTTATAATGACTCACCTGCGCTTTGATTAATTCTTTTTCTGATTGAGATAGGCTCGTCAAATCCAACTCATACCCAAGATTTCCCATCATAGCAACATGTCCTCTTGTATCTAGAGGTGTAGTTCTTCCCATTTGGTGATTTGGACTGGCTGACACATGGGCTCCCATAGAGATTGTCGGATAAAGATAGCTAGAGCCATATTGGATAGGAAGTCGAGCAATCGCATCAGTATTATCACTCGCCCAAACCTGAGGGAAGTAGCGCATCATTCCTAAGTCATTTCGTCCACCTCCGCCAGCGCAACTCTCAAATAAAACATGAGGATAACTTTCAGTCAAATAACTCACCAACTCATATAGCCCTAACATATAACGATGAGATTGCATCTGAGTTTCTAAATAATAGGAACCATTCCCAATATTAGTAATATTTCGGTTCATATCCCACTTGATGTAATCAATATCATGGTTTGCTAAAAGTGTATCAAATGTTGTCTTTAAATAGGCTACAACCTCTTTATTAGCTAAATTAAGTACAAGTTGATTTCGAGAATAGGTATGAGAACGATTAGGTACTTGTATACACCAGTCAGGATGCTGGCGGTAAAGATCACTATTTTCAGATATCATTTCTGGTTCTACCCACAGACCAAATTTTAACCCTTTCGCATGCACCTCATCAATGAGATTAGCCAAAGTTCCGCCTAATTTTTCTTCATTAACAACCCAATCTCCAAGTGAGCGATTATCATCAAAACGATTCCCAAACCAGCCATCATCTAAAACGAATAACTCTATTCCTAATTGTGCTGCATCATCAGCTAACTCGAGAAGCTTGTCTTTTGTAAAATCAAAATACGTAGCTTCCCAGTTATTAATTAAAACAGGTCGTTCCTGATGTGCATAGACCGGAGACATGATTTCGTCTCTAACAAAGACCTGACTCTCCTGACTTAGCTGTGTTAACCCCTGATTAGAATAAGTGATTAGAGCAAGCGGACTTGAAAAACTAGACTGTGGCTGAAGTTCCCAAGAAAAATTATCATCATTAATACCAATACCTAAACGGACTTCTCCAAGCTGATTCTCCTGAATAAAAGCTTGAAAATTTCCACTATACATCAATTGTAAAGCTAGAGCCTCTCCACTATCTTCTTGGCTCCCCTCTTGACACAAAATTAATGCAGGAGTTTGAGCGTGACCTGAGGCACCACGATTAGATGCAATCGAAAAAATCCCTTGACTAACTTTTTGACGACGGACTGTTTTTTCCCGTGCATAAGCGCCTTGAAACGTTAGCAACTCATAGTTTGATTTAGGTAAGTCTAGCATAGTGCTAAGTTGACGATGAATGACTACCTGATCTGACCCTACATTTTCTAAACGATTAAAGCTAGTGATCGTATCATAGTCTTCATAAGCTGTATAATAAAGGTAAAGACGAAGCTTGGTCACTACATCTTCCAATACTAACTCTAACGTTTCTGCCTTATCTGTGACATAAGGACTAGGAAGTCCCTCAACCTCTAAACTACCTGAAATAATCCGATCAGCCACTAACTTAAACTCTGTTACCGAATGATTGCCACACTCGACAACCAGTGAGGGCTTTCTAAAATCTCCTAGCCCATGTAAGCCAATCACCTGACGTTGTGTATCTAAACTAAAAGTACGGATATTGGGATCTGGATTTCCTGAAAAAGCATGATCGCGTTCATAAATACTATTGGAAAAATGATAACTTCCAATTTTTTTCCCAATATGCTTTAACAATAGGTAACCTTCTCGATTTTCTAAAATCATACTGAATTGTTTAGCTTCAATATAGTATAAATTCTCTTCTTTACGAATTCCCATATTTCTTCTCCTTTATTTCTTCTCTCATTTTACAACATGAAAGCGATAACAAAAATAGAATATTGTTAACTATATATGGTAAAATGTTAGGTAAGGAGGTTCTTTGCACTTATGTTTTCAGAATACCAAACCGGAACAATTGATCTAGCTGTTGACTTTTATGGCTATGAGGACTGTCCAAAAAACTATAGTTTTGGACCAGCTGTTAGGGAGCAGTTTGTTTTACACTATATCAGTAAAGGAAAAGGAAGTTTTCACTATGATAATCAGATTTATCACCTTAAAAAGGGAGATCTCTTTTTATTAAAACCCAACGAATCCACTTTTTATCAAGCAGATGCAAAACAACCCTGGTCTTATTATTGGATTGGGATTAGTGGCACCAAAGCAGAAGACTACTTCCGACTTTCTCAATTATATGAGACTGGTATTATCCAAAATTTAGATACTAGAACTATCGGAAAATTAATTATCCAAAGTATTTCTCAGACCCATGGATTAAAGTCTGACAATCACTTGCATCTCTTAGGACAACTTTACGAACTCCTACATCTTCTGGCCTTGTTGAATCCTACAACAAAACTTAAGCAAGAGAGTCCTACTCAAGAACTCTATCATCGCTCTAAACGTATCATCGAAACTCACTATACTATAGCTGACCTCAGCATTCAAGGGATTGCTGATGAACTAAACGTTAATCGCTCCTACCTCACAACTGTTTTTAAACATTTCAACTCCTCATCTCCAAAAGAATTTCTCCATCATGTTCGCATGGAAAGAGCTAAACAATTATTAGAAACCACATCTGTCCCTGTAAAAACTGTAGCTTTATCCGTTGGCTTTTCCGACCCTTTGTATTTTTCCAAAGCCTTCAAACAATTTTTTCAGTTAACGCCTACTCAAGTACGAGATAGAGCTTAATATTCTAAGAGTAAATTTTGAGAGAGCAGATATACTAATTTTTTCTTGAAAATATAAAAATTGGAGATGTTTGCGAAAGATGACAAGTTATCAAACTCTCAGAATTCTTGATATTCCAATGTTTCTGAGAGCTTTTTATTTTCAACATAAAGAAAAAAAGATTGAAGAAAATTGTCCAAAATGGACTTTTTCTTCAATCTGAAGACTGGACAAAATTTTTGTCCAGTCTTTTCTTTATTTCACTACAATATTAACCAGTTTATTTGGTACTGCAATGACTTTGACAATGGTCTTGCCTGCTATTTCTTCTTGAATTTTCGCATCAGAAAGGGCTACTTTCTCCAAATCTTCACGTAGCGTGTCTTTTGCCACGACTAGCTTAGCACGGACTTTACCGTTGATTTGAGCAACGATTTCAATCTCGTTTTCAACTAACTTAGCCTCATCCCATGTTGGCCATGCGACATATGAGATTGACTCAGCTGACTGAGTCAAACCTTGCCATAACTCTTCTGCCAAGTGTGGCGCAAATGGGGCAATCAATTGGACAAAGCCTTTGGCATAGTCAACATAGAGCTTGTCTTCTTTGTTGGCGGCATTGACAAAGACCATGAGCTGAGCGATAGCCGTGTTGAATTTCAAGCTCTCAATCTGCTCAGTGACAGCTTTAACTGTTTCATTGTAAACCTTGTCCAAAGCTCCGCTATTTTCCGCCACAATCTCTTTAGTCGTCAAGAGACGGTAAACACGGTCAAGGAACTTACGGCTGCCCTCGAGGCCTTCTTCTGACCAAGCGATTGATGCATCAAGTGGGCCCATGAACATCTCGTAAACACGGAGGGTATCCGCACCAAACTGCTCGACTACATCGTCTGGGTTAACCACGTTTTTAAGGGACTTAGACATCTTAGCAGGTGCCTGCTCCAACTCCTCACCAGTTTCGATGTGGAAGAAGGAACCATCACGTTTTTCAACCTTATCTGTCGCTACAAGCGCCCCACGGCTGTCGCGATAGCTAGTTCCCAAAATCATCCCTTGGTTAAAGAGTTTTTGGAAAGGCTCTTTGGTTGGCACAACGCCAAGGTCGTAAAGGAACTTATGCCAGAAACGAGCATAAAGTAAGTGAAGGACCGCATGTTCGGCACCACCGATGTAGATATCCACTGGCAACCATGCTTTGAGAAGCTCCTCGTCTGCCAATTTCTCATCGTTGTGTGGGTCGATATAGCGGAGGTAGTACCAGCTAGAACCTGCCCATTGCGGCATGGTGTTGGTCTCACGGCGACCTTTGACGCCATCTTCACGTGTCACTTCTAACCAGTCTGTCAAGTTAGCAAGTGGTGACTCACCTGTACCTGACGGCTTGATGTCTGAGGTTTTTGGCAATACCAGAGGTAACTCATTTTCTGGGACTGCTGTGGAAGTACCGTCTTCCCAGTGAATGATTGGAATTGGTTCACCCCAATAACGCTGACGGCTGAAGAGCCAGTCACGGAGGCGGTAAGAAATTTTCTCCTGACCGACACCATTTTCTTCCAACCAAGCCACCATTTTGGCAATAGCTTCTTCCTTGTTAAGACCATCTAGGAAGTCAGAATTGATATGGGCACCATCTTCTGTGTAAGGAGCTTCTTCTACATTGCCACCTTCCAGAACTGGAATGATGTCCAAACCAAACTGCTTGGCAAATTCCCAGTCACGCTCGTCATGGGCAGGAACCGCCATGATAGCACCTGTTCCGTAACTTGCCAACACATAATCCGCAATCCAGATTGGAATCTCTTTGCCGTTGACAGGGTTAATGGCATAGGCACCAGTCCAAACACCTGTCTTGTCTTTGGCTAGGTCTGTACGGGCTAGGTCTGATTTGAGAGAGGCTTGGCGTTTGTATTCTGCCACAGCTTCTGCCTGCTCAGGCGATGTAATGCTATCAACCAAGTCGTGCTCAGGAGCAAGAACAGCGTAAGTCGCACCGAAAAGGGTGTCAGGACGAGTGGTAAAGACAG
The DNA here is from genome assembly GCF_050315295.1 of Streptococcus sp. SGI.013. Classification (NCBI taxonomy): domain Bacteria; kingdom Bacillati; phylum Bacillota; class Bacilli; order Lactobacillales; family Streptococcaceae; genus Streptococcus; species Streptococcus sp. SGI.013. The sequence goes on along the minus strand of NZ_JBNPOS010000003.1, from coordinate 34,361 downwards.
TGAAGTCCTTGTCTGTGTCCTTAATCTTGAAGGTCACATTGGCACCAATTGACTTGCCAATCCAGTTGCGCTGCATGTCCTTGATTGACTCTGGCCAATCAACTTCTTCCAAATCATTGAGCAACCGCTCTGCATAGGCAGTGATTTTCAACATCCATTGACGCATTGGTTTGCGAACAACAGGGTAGCCACCACGTTCAGACGTTCCGTCAGGAAGGACCTCTTCATTGGCGATAGCTGTTCCCAATTCCTCCACCCAGTTTACAGGCACTTCTGCCTCGTAGGCTAGGCCTTTTTCATACAACTTGGTGAAAATCCACTGGGTCCACTTGTAGTAGTTAGGGTCAGTCGTATTGACCTCGCGGTCCCAGTCGTAAGAAAAGCCAAGGGCGTTAATCTGACGCTTGAAGTTGGCAATATTTTCTGCTGTAAAGTCAGCTGGGTCATTTCCCGTGTCCATTGCGTATTGCTCTGCTGGCAAACCAAAGGCATCCCAACCCATCGGATGAAGGACATTGTAGCCTTGGGCACGCTTGTAACGGCTGAGAATGTCTGTCGCAGTATAGCCCTCAGGGTGACCAACGTGCAAGCCTGCACCAGACGGATAAGGGAACATATCTAGGGCATAAAAGTTTGGCTTGTCCGCATCTGTTCCCGTCTTAAAAGTATGATTTTTTGCCCAAAATTCCTGCCATTTGGGCTCAATTTCCTTGTGATTGTAGAAGCTCATGTGTTTTCTCCATGTCAATAAATTATCCTCACTATTATATCACGAAATAGGGAAAGAAAAAAGATAGAAAACTAGGCTGACAGACTTAAAACTCGAAAACACTCTGAACAACATGACGTTACCAATCAATCGCTTCTTCCTCACTCACAAGCAAGATGGGTAGTTTTTACTCCTTAAAAAAGACCCCAATCATTAGGCGGTAAACCTAACAATTGGGGTATCAAACGATGTCGAAAGCTTAGAGATTTAATGATACTAGCTCTAAAGATTTAGTAACCTAACTCCTCTCACAAGAGGGGATCACATCATTTTTCATCACGTCTGCGACGTCTCTTCGCAAGTAATCCTGCACCAAAGAGCAAGCCTAGTCCTGACAAAAGACCTGTGTTATTTTCTTCTGTACCAGTATTTGGCAGACGACGTTTAGCTTTTTCTGATACTGACTCGGAGACTGACTCTGAAACGGACTCGGAGACTGACTCAGATACGGATTTTGAGACTGAGGCTGAAATTAACTCTGATGTGGACTCAGAGATTGACTCTGAGACGGAGGCTGATACTGATTCTAATACGGACTCTGAAACAGATTCTGAAAGGGAATCAGAGACTGAATCGGAGACTGAAACTGAGACGGAGTCAGATACTGATTCTGAAAGGGATTCTGAGACTAACTCAGAGACGGAGGCGCTAACTGATTCAGAGATGGATTCTGAGACTGACTCAAATACTGATTCTGAGATTAACTCGGAAACGGAGGCGCTGACGGACTCGGAGACTGATTCAGAAATGGATTCTGAAACGGAAGCGCTGACGGACTCGGATATTGATCCTGAAACTGATTCTGAAACGGACTCACTGACTGATTCAGAAACGGATTCTAAGACTGACTCTGACAAGGATTCGCTGATTGATTCTGAGACGGATTCTGAAATTGACTCTGAAACAGATTCTGAGATGGATTCTGAAACTGAATCAGAAAGGGAATCACTGACGGACTCTGACACAGATCCTGAAAGGGATTCTGAGACTGAAGCGCTGACTGAATCGGAGACGGAGGCGGAAATTGATTCTGAGACGGATTCTGAGATAGACTCAGATACTGATTCGCTAACTGAGTCTGATACGGACTCTGAAATCAATTCGGATATTGATCCTGAAAGGGATTCTGAGACTGAGGCGCTGACTGAATCAGAGATCGACTCGGAGACGGAGGCTGAAATTGATTCTGAGATGGACTCAGAGACTGAGGCGCTAACTGATTCGGAAATAGATTCTGACACTGACTCGGATATTGATCCTGAAATTGAATCAGAGATAGAATCGGAAACGGAGGCGCTAACTGATTCTGATATCGACTCGGAAACCGATTCTAATATGGATTCTGATACTGACTCAGAGATGGATTCTGAAATTGACTCGGAGACTGATTCAGAAACGGAGGCTGAAATTGATTCTGAGAGTGATTCAGAAACTGACTCGCTCACTGACTCGGAAAGGGATTCTGAAACGGATTCTGAGACTGACTCGGACAAGGATTCGCTGATTGATTCTGAGACGGATTCTGAAATTGACTCGGAAACAGATTCTGAGATTGATTCTGAGACGGACTCGGAGACGGAGGCGGAAAGGGAATCGGAGATGGATTCAGAATCTGACTCTGAAACGGAGGCGGAAACGGAATCGGAGATGGATTCAGATACGGATTCTGAGACTGAGGCGCTGACGGACTCGGAGACGGAGGCTGAAATTGATTCTGAGAGTGATTCAGAAACTGACTCGCTCACTGATTCGGAAATTGACTCAGACACGGAGTCTGAAATTGACTCTGAGACGGATTCTGAGACGGACTCACTTACTGATTCAGAGACGGATTCTGAAACTGAATCAGAAAGGGAATCACTGACGGACTCTGAAACAGATTCGCTGACTGAATCTGAGACGGAGGCTGAGATTGATTCTGAGACTGAATCGGAGACGGATTCAGATACTAACTCAGAAACGGACTCGGAGACGGAGTCTGAAATTGACTCTGATACTGATTCTGAGACGGACTCACTTACTGACTCAGAGACTGACTCGGATATTGATCCTGAAACTGAATCGGAGATAGAATCGGAAACGGAGGCGCTGACGGATTCGGAAAGGGAATCAGATACAGATTCTGAGACGGATTCTGAAACTGAATCGGAGACTGAATCAGAAAGAGAATCACTGACGGACTCTGACACAGATTCTGAAAGGGATTCTGAGACGGAGGCGGAAAGGGAATCGGAGATGGATTCAGAATCTGACTCTGAAACGGAGGCGGAGATGGATTCGGAGACAGAGGCGCTAACTGATTCGGAAAGAGACTCGGAGACGGAGGCGATGACTGACTCTGAAAGGGACTCGGAAACCGATTCTGATACTGACTCTGAGACGGATTCGGAAATGGATTCAGACACAGATTCTGAAACTGAATCGGAGATAGAATCGGAAACGGAAGCTGAAATTGATTCTGAGACGGACTCGCTGACGGATTCGGAAATGGACTCAGAGACGGAGGCGCTAACTGATTCTGAGACCGACTCACTGATTGACTCTGAAACAGATTCGCTGACTGATTCTGAAATTGAGTCTGAAATAGACTCTGACACAGATTCTGAAAGGGATTCTGAGACGGAGTCTGATACTGACTCAGACACGAATTCTGAAAGGGATTCTGAGACGGAGGCGCTAACTGATTCGGAAACTGATTCACTGACGGATTCTGAGATGGACTCAGAAACTGACTCGGAGACGGACTCGGAGATAGACTCTGAAACAGATTCGCTGACTGACTCAGAGACTGATACTGATTCTGAAACGGATTCTGAGAGTGATTCAGAAACGGATTCTGAGACTGACTCAGATACTGATTCTGAAATAGACTCAGAGACTGATTCGCTAACGGACTCTGAGATTGATTCTGAGACTGACTCGCTGACGGATTCGGAAAGGGAATCAGATACAGATTCTGAGACTGACTCGGAAACGCTGACTGACTCGGAGACGGAGGCGCTAACTGATTCTGAGACTGACTCGGAAATCAATTCGGATATTGATCCTGAAAGGGATTCTGATACTGAGGCGCTGACTGACTCAGAGAGCGACTCGGAGACTGATTCTGAGATTGATTCAGATACTGACTCACTGACTGACTCTGAGATTGATTTTGAAATTGATTCAGAGACTGACTCGGAAACGGAGTCTGAAAGGGACTCAGAGACTGACTCTGAAACGGAGTCTGAAAGGGACTCGGAGATGGACTCAGAATCTGACTCGGAAACGGATTCGGAAATTGACTCAGACACGGATTCTGAGACTGACTCACTTACTGACTCGGATACTGATTCTGAAATGGATTCTGAGGCTGACTCGGATACAGATTCTGAGACTGACTCACTTACTGACTCTGATACGGATTCTGAGACGGAGGCGCTAACTGATTCGGAAACTGATTCAGAAACGGATTCGCTGACGGATTCTGAGATTGACTCGGAAACTGACTCGGAAACCGATTCTGATACTGAATCTGAAACGGAGGCGCTTACTGATTCTGAGACGGATTCGGAAATTGACTCTGAGACGGATTCGGAAACTGATTCTGAGACGGATTCTGAGACGGACTCGGAGACAGATTCTGAAATTGACTCTGATACTGACTCAGAGATTGACTCTGAAACTGATTCTGAGACTGACTCAGAGATTGACTCAGAGACGGATTCTGAGATTGATTCTGAAATTGACTCGGAGACGGATTCTGATACTGACTCGCTTACTGACTCAGAGATGGACTCTGAGACGGACTCTGAGACGGAGGCGCTTACTGATTCAGAAAGTGATTCGCTAACTGATTCTGAGATGGACTCAGAGATGGACTCAGAGATGGATTCGCTGACGGACACGGAAATGGATTCTGAGACGGACTCACTGACGGACTCAGAAACTGATTCGCTGACGGATTCTGAGATGGATTCAGAAGTTGATTCAGAAATGGACTCGGAGATTGATTCTGAGACGGAGGCGCTTACTGATCCTGAAACGGACTCGGAAACGGACTCTGAGACGGAGGCTGAGATTGACTCTGAAATTGATTCTGAGACTGACTCGAAGACAGATTCAGATACTGACTCAGAAACTGAGACGGAGTTTGAAGTTGATTCGGAGACTGAATCAGAAATTGATTCTGATACAGATACTGACTTGGAGACGGAGGCGCTAACTGATTCTGAAAGGGACTCTGACACGGAGTCTGAGACTAAATCAGATATAGACTCTGAAAGGGATTCTGAGACGGATGTTAACTCTGAAGCAGACGTAGACTCAGAGATAGATAACGATTCGGACCTCAAAACGGAATCACTAATAGACAACGAGCTGGAAACAAACTCAGACGTCGATAATGAACCTGACACAGATTCCGAAATTGAGTTTCTAACAGATTGTGAGTATGCCTGGGAAGTTGACCCTGATGCAGAAATAGACAAAGATTGACTTTGGCTCGCTGACTGTCTTACACTAAGTGAATTTTGAATGGACTCGGAGGTTGATTGTAAAAAACTATTCATGCTATCTGCCACAAATGAAGCTTTATAGCCAATTAACATTCCACTTAAATTTGTTCTACCTTGAGCTTCATTATAAGTAGCATGAACAATAGGATTAGTAGGATGTAAGGCAGCTTGGACATATAATGCTATATTAGCCAAACTAGATCCTACCTTAGTTGAAAATGTATAAGTAATTGGTTCTAAAAGAGATACTTTCTCTTCACCTAAACTATAATTATGTCCATAAAATCTACCAGTATAATCCGTCGTACTCAAGTTCGTACCAAGTGTCTCACTATTATTAAAACTATTATCTATTCGTAATGGGATACCATTTACTTGAAGATTTAGTGGCGGTCCCATCTCAGTAACAGCCGCAATATATAAACCCGCGTAAGCTTCTGAAAGTTTCTGAATAGGTTGATAAACAACTTTCCATTCAATAAGATTTGTGCTAGTGTCTAACCGACCTTCTACTAGTGAAATTTGTTTATCTCTATATTTTGATGCAGAGTCAGATTCTGAGAAAACAAGAATCGTTGATGCAGTTGATCTCAAATTTGTTCCTATCGAAGCTGAACGACGATTAAGCTGAGTCAAACGGCCAGTTAGGTTATTTGCAGACTGCGCAATCTGTAACCCTAACAAATCCAGTTGATTTTGACTCTCTACTTCTCCAACTAATATTTGATTAGCCAGTAACATTGCTTTTTCTGCCGCTTGCTTTGCATCTAGATAACGTTGAAAACTGGTTGATGAAGTATCAATATTTTCTGGGCTACTTTGGTGAAGCGCCACTTGCAGAGCTGAATAAGCCAAATTAAATTTAGTATAATCCATTTCAGATTTAATCTTTAATGCAGCATCTGGTTGAATATTTACTACTGTGGATTCTGATGTAGACTCACTAGCAGAAGAATACGGCTGATCAGCTACAAGCTCTGAGTGAGATAACATTAAAATGGAATCTGACATAGACTGAGAATGCACTACACTATCTGACTCCGAATTTGATTCCCTATTAACTAAAGATCCAGATTCTGTCTGACTTTTTGAAAACGACATTGAGGTTGAATCAGTTAAAGAGTGCAAAAATAGATCAGATGATGAATGATTGGTTGACTCTGGGGTAAAAACAGCCAGACTTATCGAATCTGATGCAGAATCTCTTGTCGTGATAGCTACTTCTGTTGTCGTTGTATCTATTGCCATTGAGACTGTCCCCATTGAGGATACTGTTGTATCGGACAAATCTACCGTATCAGTTGTCGCTAAAGTATTGGCACTAGTTTCTGACGCAATAGCAGTTTCTTCTGCAAAAGTATCCTCAGTTACCATAATACCACCAGCTAGAGCACCTACCGAAGTAAGACCACGTAGTAGAGTAGCCGGAATAGAGTAATCCCTTAAGTCTTTTTCTAAACGCCCAACCTTAACTTCATGCAAAGATGAGCTACATTTAATCAGACGAACAAGATCAATCTGTGATATTACCGTACGAACCCAGTGCTTACCAGATTTGTGCATCTTAACGCGGTTTTTACGTGACGATTCGGCGTAATCACATCTTGAAAAAAATTTTTTCATATTGTGCGGTCAATCTCCTTAACATTTACTTTTTAGCATAACATAAAAGACACCCAGTAAAAGGTTATCTTATCTTGATAAAATCAAAAAAATTGTTATTTTCCATTTTGATCATTATTTTTGATTTATTTTTTCTTAATACTCTAATTAAAAAATCTCTACTAAAAACTATTACATATTATTATATATTATAATATGTAATACTGACAAAATAATGATCGAGCCCCTTTAGTCTGATCATATCCTTATTATACTTTACAGAGTGTCCCACCCCTAAAGATTATCTGCTAAATCACCACTGCATCTCAAGATAGCTTCATATTGAACTAGCTAAAATTAAGATAGGAGGCTAGCGTTTGTCTTTTGAGCATCCAAAAATATTTGTTATCAACAAATTCTCCGACTATTCCCTTAAACTCTTTATACTAAGCAAATGTCAAAACGGTTGATTACCATCCATTTTGTCATCTACTCACTTCTTTATCAAGCATAAATTTTATAACAGTGTATCAGTTCATATTAGAACCCAATTCTCCAGTTTTCAAAACGTTTTTGATTCACTTTTTACACCAAGATAGGACCTCTTTTTACCTAGTAATAAAAAAATCTTGAACTCCACTCAAGCGGGATTTCAAGATTTTTTATTTTTATAGCTCTGCAATTTGGTAAAGTTCAACTTCTGCAGCCGTCTCTGAACCAAACATATTGATCATAATCTTAACTTTATTGTTTTCAATTTCAACAACACGCCCTTCTTGTCCCATAAAGGCACCATCAATGATTTGAACTACATCCCCCTCTTTGATGTTGGTATCAAAGACATCTACAGTTTGTCCCATTGACAATAAGATCGCACGGATCTCTTCTTCAAGAAGTGGAGTTGGTTTAGAACGGTTACCGTGTGAGCCGACAAATCCTGTAACGTTTGGAGTATTACGAACCACAAACCAAGCTTCATCTGTCATCACCATCTCAACCAAAACATAACCTGGGAAACGATTTTCTTCTACTTCTTTTGTTTTCCCATTTTTTTCAATATTCACAGTCTGGGTTGGAATCTCCACGCGCAAAATATTATCTAACATATTATAAGTTTGCGCACGCTGTAAAAGATTTTCCTTAACCTTGTTTTCATAACCTGAATAAGTTTGTAAAACAAACCAACCTTTATCAAAACTATCTAACATCTACTGTTTCCTTTCATTATAAAAAAGCCGTTAAAACGACTTTCTTGATTTCTTACCTGTATTATACCACAAAAGCCTTGAAAGTGTGCTATTTTAGAAAATATTTATCAATTCGATCAGACCTAATGTCAACAATTTATCGAAGATAAAGATAATCACTGTAAAAAAGGCAGTGTATTCAAGAATTGCGATATAGTCGCGCCAAACTTGCTTACGCGTTGGCCAAGTTGTGTCCTTCAATACTTTGAAGATCCCAGCGATAAACTTCACTTTCTCTCTCCTATCTTGTTTCTTTATGTAGGGTGTACTGTTTGCAATATTTACAAAACTTCTTAACTTCTAGACGTGTTGGTTTAGGGTTGCTACTTACTGAAATAGAATAGTTACGAGACCCACAATCCGTACACGCTAAACTTGCTTTTTTCTGTGCCATAACGCCTCCGTAACCTTTATTTTATCATTTTTTTATAAGACTGACAAGCTATCTGAAATAGTTAACAACATTATCCCATAACTCTTGGGCTTTTTGACCGATATTAGCATTTTCGACAGCATCGGTCACTTGTTGTGAGGCCGACTGGGCAGATTCTCGTAAGCTATCTAAGATAGACTTAGACTCCGTGTTGGTAACTTCCTCGCTACCACCGTAATCAAGGGCGATACCATTAGCTGTATAAGCATTTTCAACTGAGAAAGTGTTGCCGTCAGTATAAGGAAGGATATAGCTTGCTTGGGTACTAAAGATGTAAGAAGCTGTTCCAGCACTTGAGTCTGATAAATAGTGATTCTCATCGGTCTTATCAAAACCAACCCACTGACTGATGACAACATCAGGCGTATAACCGATCACCCACTGATCACTTGAAACATCTGCATTAAACTCTGCTTCAGCCGTTCCTGTCTTTCCAGCTAGCGTATAACCATAGACATTAGCGTTCACTCCCGTTCCATTTGAAAATGTTCCTAACATCATGCTGGTCATTTTATCTGCTACTGATTGACTGATAACCCTTTTAGCCTTGTTTTCAAAGGTTTTTAAAACCTTACCATTAGCTGTTTCGATACGAGTAATGAGGTGAGCTGTGTTCATCACCCCGCCATTAGCAAAAGTGGCATAGGCTTGTGCCATCTCAAGTGGGTTAGTCGTCACGCTACCACCCAGAGCAACTCCCAGCTCTTGATTAGCAGAATCCATATTCAAGCCAAAACGTTTGCCATAACTAAACGCCTTATCAATTCCAAGCTTATCAATCGTATAAACAGCAGGAATATTATAGGAATTCGCTAAAGCTTGATACATCGGAACGCTCTCAGACTCAAAACCACCATAGTTATGTGGCTGATAACCATTAAAGTTGGTCAGCATATTAGGTAGCTCTTTATTCATGGACCAACCAGATGCAATAGCAGGTGTGTAAACCACCAGAGGTTTAATGGTCGAGGCTGGGCTACGTTTGGATTGCGTAGCATAGTTAAAACTTCTAAAGGTAGGATCCTCTGTGCTATTAACCCGACCCACTAAACCACGAACTGCCCCTGTTTTAGGATCTAAGGCAACACTGGCAGCTTGAGCTGTTGTGCCATCATACTCTGATACAGGAAATAAATCATCGTTATCAAACGTCAACTGCATACCAGCCTGATAATTTTGATCCAGTTCAGTATAAATTTTATACCCATTATTGACAATATCTTTTTCCGTCAGACCATATTTTGAAATCGCTTCATTAATTACTGCATCAAAATAAGACGGGTACTTGTAATCATCAACCTTACCTGCATAGGTGTCATTCAGAACGCTTGCCATATCTACAGCCTTATACTGATCAGCTTGTTCTTGAGTCAATGTTCCTGCATCTACCATAACTTGCAAAATCGTATCACGACGATTAGTCGCATTTTCTATCGAATAAAGCGGATTATAAATCTCAGGACCTTTCAACATTCCAGCCAAAGTAGCCGCTTCATCAACGGTTAATTGACTAGCGGAGACGCCAAAGTATTTTTGACTCGCATCCTCAACACCCCAGACACCATTTCCAAAGTAAGCATTATTGAGATACATGGTCAAAATCTCATCCTTACTATACTTTTTGGTCAACTCCAGCGCCAAGAAAAACTCACGCGCCTTACGCTTAATCGTCTGATCTTGACTCAAGTAAGCATTTTTAGCTAACTGCTGCGTAATGGTTGAGCCACCACCTGAACGCCCCAGCGTTAAAATCGCCAACAAATAACGTTTGATATTGATTCCATTATTTTCGTAAAACGTGCGGTCTTCTGTATCAATCACTGCTTTTTCCAAATCATCAGAAATAGCATCTAGCTCAACATAGGTCCCTTTTTGCCCACTCAGACTACCAGCCTCAGCTTCATTTTTGTCATAAATAACGGTCGTTGCCTTTAATGCAGCTTGCAAGTCAGAGACATTAGCTGTTTTAGCCAGATAAAAGAGGTAGGTTCCTGTTAACAAAACAAAGACCCCAATCATAATCAATAAGATCTTTGTTAGGTGAAAGCGACGCCAAAAACGACGAAACCAATGATTCTTAGGAAGACGCAACTTGGATAAAAAGACCAAGATAGGATGACGTTTCTTGTCAGGTACTTTTTCTTCCTTTTGACGACTACGATGATAGTGAGCCGCCTCCTGATCTAACTCTTCTTTAACGTCATCATCGTCAAATTGAAACGAAATAGTATCTTCTAAATCTTGTTTATCTTCAATTGTTTTCTTTCGGCCAAAAGGCCATTTTTTCCATTTATCTTTCATACTCATATCCTCATTATACCAATTTTGTCAAAAATGCTATAATATTAGCATGTTAATCGAGATTGAAATTCCTAAAAAAATGCCTGAAACCACTGTTAAAACCCTCTTAGAAGAGTATTTTCTAATTCCTCGTAAGATTCGTCATTTTTTAAGAACTAAAAAGCATGTCCTTGTCAACGGGCAGACTATTAACTGGCAGAGCCCTATCAAAGCTGGTGACCTCTTACAGCTTACCTTTGATCAAGACGATTATCCTCTAAAGACGATTCCTTTGGGCAATCCTTCCTTAGTGGACTGTCTTTATGAGGACGAACACCTTATCATCGTCAACAAGGCTGAAGGGATGAAGACCCATGGTAATGACCCCACAGAAATTGCCCTCTTAAATCATGTCTCTGCCTATGTTGGGCAGACCTGCTATGTCGTCCACAGACTAGATATGGAGACTAGCGGTGCAATTTTATTTGCTAAAAATCCTTTTATTCTTCCTATTCTAAATCGTCTTCTTGAAGATCGAAAAATATCACGTCAATATTGGGCTATTGCAAAAGGCCATTTCCCAAAAAAGGAGTTAACTTACACTGACATGATTGGAAGAGACCGACATGATCGTCGCAAACGACGTGTGGACGCTCATCATGGACAGAAAGCCACCACTTTGGTTACTGTTAAAAAAGTACTTCCTCGCCATAGCCTCGTTAATTGTCGCCTTAAAACAGGGCGCACACATCAAATTCGTGTCCACCTTTCTCATCATGGTCATGCAATTTTAGGAGACCCTCTTTACAGCAATGAAAAAGCTCCTCGACTCCTCCTACACGCTCACAGGCTTAGTTTCACTCACCCCTTAACCTTAAAAGACATCACCGTTAATGCCTCATCAGAAAGTTTTGAAAGCCACCTCAACAACCTTAAATAGAGCCTAACAGCTTATTTTTCATTTAAGTTTTATGAAAGGTTACGTTAAGCCTAGCTTAAGCTAAGCAACTTATACTATAAACATCCTAAAACTTTTCTTTTTCATAAATCTCCTACAGCTCCTCATTCCGAGGGGCTGTTTTTGTGACAAGATGAGCTTTAAGTTTTGTGAAAGGTTATGTTAAGTGTCCTTTAAGCTCGGCAACCTATACTATAAACATCCTAATAAACTTTTCTTTTTCATAAATCTCCTGATCAGGTAGGGCTTTCAGCTCCTGCCTGATCTTTTTTTACTTACCGCTAAATGACAAAAAAACTTCCCTCACAAATGTAAGGGAAGTTAGGAGATTTATGAAAAAGAAAAGTTTTAGGATGACTATAGTATAGCCATAAGAACTTAAAATAAGCTTAAAGAATCTAAAAAAGATTTAGTAGCTTTAATTGAACTCGCCCTAAAATCCTTGTGAAAATGATGCTCACTCTTGTGTCATGTGACACGGCGGTTGAGCCCTATTTTCATACGGATTTTTACGGGATTAGTATCTTGGTGTAATTGAACTTTTGCGACAAAGATTGACAAAAATGATAACTTTCCTTGAGTGCTAAGCACTCGGTATCAAGTCCCTATTTTGTTGGGCTTTGTTTAACGCAAAAGTATCTTGGTTACATCATGCCACCCATCATGTTTGGATCCATAGCTGGGGCTGGTGCGGCTGGTTCTGGTTTGTTAGCAACTACGGCTTCGGTTGTTAAGATAAGGCTAGCAACAGAGGCTGCATTTTGAAGAGCGGAGCGTGTCACTTTGACAGGATCGATAATACCTGCTTCAATCATATTCACCCACTCACCGTCTGCAGCGTTAAAGCCTGTGCCAGCTGGGCTGTTTTTCAACTTATCAATAACAACGGAACCTTCATATCCTGCATTGTAAGCAATTTGACGAACAGGCTCCTCAAGAGCACGTTTAACAATGTTACGACCTGTCGCTTCATCTCCGTCTAACTCAAGGCTTGCCACTTTATCAATGACATTGACAAGGGCAGTTCCTCCACCAGCGACAATTCCCTCTTCAACAGCAGCACGAGTAGCGTTTAAAGCATCTTCAATACGGAGTTTCATTTCTTTCAACTCTGTCTCTGTGGCAGCACCAACTTTGATAACCGCTACGCCTCCTGCTAACTTAGCTAAACGTTCTTGCAATTTTTCGCGGTCAAATTCTGATGTTGTTGTCTCAATTTGTGATTTGATGATACCAACACGGTTAGCAATCGCTGTTGCTTCACCTGCTCCTTCAACAATGACTGTCGAGTCCTTATCAACCGTTACACGCGCAGCTTGTCCAAGAACCTGCATGGTCGCATCTTTAAGATCCAGACCCAAATCTTCTGTAATCACTGTCCCGCCTGTTAGGATGGCAATATCCTCAAGCATAGCTTTTCGACGATCACCAAAACCAGGAGCTTTCACTGCCACAACGTTAAACGTACCACGAATTTTGTTTAAAACAAGAGTTGGAAGAGCTTCTCCATCTACATCATCTGCAATAATCAAAAGCGGACGGTTTGTTTTTAGAATTTCTTCTAAAAGAGGAAGAATGTCTTGAATATTAGAGATTTTCTTATCTGTAATTAAAATAAATGGATTTTCAAGGTCAGCTACCATTTTTTCGTTGTCTGTCACCATATATTGTGATAGATAACCTCGATCAAACTGCATCCCCTCTACCACTTCAAGCTCTGTCTCCATACCACGAGACTCTTCGATAGTGATCACACCCTCTTTACCAACACGGTCCATCGCTTCTGATATGTAATCTCCAACCTTTTGACTACGAGAAGAAACTGCTCCAACTTGAGCAATGGCTTCCTTAGTTTCAACCTGTTGTGCTTGCGCTTTTAGCTCATCAACGGCAACGGCAACGGCTGCTTCGATCCCACGGCGGATACCAATTGGATTAGCACCAGCTGTGACGTTTTTCAAACCTTCACGCACAATAGCTTGTGTCAAAATCGTTGCTGTTGTCGTCCCATCTCCTGCGATATCATTGGTTTTTGAAGCTACTTCAGAAACTAATTTAGCTCCCATATTTTCAAAATGATCTTCCAGTTCGATTTCTTTAGCGATAGTCACACCATCATTTGTGATAAGAGGTGAACCAAAAGCTTTTTCAAGAACGACATTACGTCCCTTAGGACCTAAGGTTACTTTGACCGTATCTGCTAAAATATCAACTCCACGTACCATACTTTCGCGGGCATCTGCTGAAAATTTAATCTCTTTTGCCATTATATTTCTCTCCTCTTACTCTACAATTGCTAATACATCTGCTTCTCGGATAATGCTTAGTTTTTCACCGTCTTCTTTGACTTCAATACCAGCTAGGCTATCCACTAAAACAGTTTGACCGACAGCAACACTGGGGGCAATCAACTCCCCTGTCAAAGTACGAATCCCTTCACCTACGGCTAGTACTTGAGCTTTTTTAGTCTTTTCTTGACTAGCACCCGCAAGGACAAAGCCACCGACAGTTTCTTCTTTTTCTTCTACAAATTTGACCACTAAACGGTCTCCTAAAGGTTTTAACATCTGTATCCTCCATTCGTTTTAGCACTCATTGTTAAAGAGTGCTAACCTTTACCTTTCTTATTGTATCACTTGGTCAAAAATAGTCAAGAAAAAAACATTACAAAAATAGGATAGGAAATTAGCTAAATCTTTAGCCTTTCCTACCCTATCTTTAGTGTAGCTGTTGTCGCTGTTGCTCAAAATCTGCTACCAATTTTTGAAGGTTTAATCTTCCCTTATAGATGCCGTATCCAAAGACTAGCATAGCTAGCCCTGACAGGATTGCCAAAATCCATCCAAAGATTGACAAGATAATATAGTTAGAATGAAAGGAGTATGCAAGGACAATACCTAAACTGGTTAGACTAAAGAGAAGGGTTAACCATCTCCCTAGATTATCTAACATATGTTGTTGGTATTTGATTTCTTGTTCATAACCTTGGATTAATTCTTGTTGACGCATCATTTCACCTTTTCTTAGTAAGACAAACCTGGGTTAAAGAAGCCTGTAATAACCCCAACAAAAGCAATGAGAACTAGAAGCAACATCACTTTAATTGGTGATAGATTTTTCTTAGCCATTAACCACCAGCAAAGGAAGATAAAGAGAGCTGTTAAGAGACCTGGGTAAACCCCATCAAGTTGATCTTGAAGAACAAGGAAGGCTTCTCCTTTAGCATTTTTCAATTGGAAAGCTGTTTTTACAGGTACCCATGTTGCAGCAACGGCACCAATAACCATACCTCCAACGATAGAAACAGATTTGCGGATAGCTTGCCCTTGAGCACCAACAAGAAACTCAACTGCTTTATCTCCTAATTCGTAACCTTTAAAGTAAGCAAACTTCATCCCAAAGTAAGCTAAAAGGTTCCAAACAATAATATAGAAAATCGCACCTACTGGAGAACCACCATTAGATAAACCTAGTGCAATTCCTAAGATAATAGGAATCAAGGTCCCAACGATAAGAGAGTCACCGATACCTGCAACAGGCCCCATCAAGCCAGCACGAAGACCGTTAATGGTTTCATCATTGACACCATCTGCTCCATTGGCACGCGCTTCTTCAAGACCTGCAGTAATCCCCACGACCAGTGAACCTAGTTGTGGCTCAGTATTAAAGAAGGCAGTATAGGTTTTAATGGCTTCTGCTTGATCTTCTTTTTTATCATAAAGCTCTTCCACAATTGGAAGCATAGAAGTCAAGTAACCAAAGGTTTGCATATGCTCTTGTGAAAAACAAGTCAGATGTCCATAATACCAGTGGTGGAATGATTTTGTTAAAGTTTTTTGAGAAATTTTCTTTTGAGCCATCTTAGATATCCTCCTCGTCATCATCTTCAAAATCAACACCTGCTGGCGCAGCTGCTTTCATATTACGCACACTTGCAATTTCATAGAAAATCACTGCAAAAATAAGTGAAATGACCGCACTTGACACCAAGTTGAGTCCAAGGGATGCTGCAAGGGTAAAACCTACAAAGAATGGGATAAAGTCAACTGCTTTTTCAACAATTTGTTTTAGCAAAATGGCAATCCCTACACATGGTAGTAGTGAACCAACAGTAAAGAGTGTTTTCATTGGGATACCATCCATCGGAAGAGCTTCTTTAAGAGCTGTTACCGCATCTGCCCCCAATTTACACATGATTAAGGTTGGAATAAATGAGAACAACACATGAGAAATCCAAGGATAAACCCAGTCAACTTTATAGAGTTTCTTAAAGTTACCCTCTTCAACAGCCTTCCAACCAATATGTTGCCACAAAAGGTTCATTGTAGCTGTCCCATAAAAGAGAACAGTCCCCACTGTACCAACCAAGGTTCCCATAGATTTAGCCAAGTTAGCAGCATCAGCAGAGTCTGCTGAAAGCCCTTGTGAATGAATAGCCACCATGGCTAGAGGAATACCGATATAAGATACCGCACGGACATCAGCTGAAACAGTCCCCCCTGGTGTTACCAAGGCGATGTAAACCAACTGCATGGCAACCCCACAAATGATCCCTGTCTTAAGATCTCCTAAGACCAAACCACAAATTAAACCACCTACCAAAGGACGACCCAAGGTATAGTTCCCAATACTTGAGCCTCCCATACCAGGCATAGAAGACAAACTCGCAAACAACCCTAAAATTGCCGCCTGTAACCAAGAAATAGTCATAACAAACCTCCCTTTATACCAAGATACTTTTGCGTTAAACGAAGCTAAACAAAAATAGGAACTTGACACCGAGTGCCCAGCACTCAAGGAAAGTTAGCATTTTTGTCAAGCTTCGTAGTAAAAGTTCAATTACAAGATACTAAGCCCCTTTTAAAATCCGTAAGAAAATAGGGATCTGACGCAGTGTCAGCAGACACAAGGAAAGAGCATCATTTTCACAAGGATTTTAGGGCGAGTTCGACTATACCAAGATACTTTTGCATTAAACGAAGCTAAACAAAAATAGGAACTTGACACCGAGTGCCCAGCACTCAAGGAAAGTTAGCATTTTTGTCAAGCTTCGTAGTAAAAGTTCAATTACAAGATACTAAGCCCGTTTTAAAATCCGTAAGAAAATAGGAATCTGACGCAGTGTCAGCAGACACAAGGAAAGAGTAATATTTTCAATGGAATTTTTTTACAGGTATCTCTATGATTCTAAACATCTTAGAAACCAAATTTTGCTTTGAAATCAGACCAATAACCAATAGAAACATCTGGAAGGAGCTGGAATTTCACACGATAACCTGCTTTTTCAATAGCCTCAATAGCTTCTGCTTCCTCTTGAGTGATAGACTGGTTATTTCCTAATTTTACGGCACCTGGGCGATCATTAGCTGGTCCTACAATGATTTCTTTAACATCACCTGGTACAAATCCTTGATCCACCAAAAGCTCTTTCATATCAATAGGATTTTTTGTAATCACAAAATAACGTGTATCTGAATCTAAAACTTTCTGTGATTTTTGTCCAAAAGCTTCCTTGGTCCAAACAAATGTCTTTTTATCTGAAGCTCCCTTATAAGCTTGGGTCAAAACCTTATTACCTGCCGCGGCATCATTCACGGCAATCAAACCATCACAAGGATACTCTTTTGCCCAACGTGTTACGGTTTGTCCATGAATCATACGGTCATCAATACGTACAAATGATACTGTCATGTGTCTTCCTCCTACTTAAATATCATCATCGTCTGCATCTACATCGCTAGCTAAACTAAACTCTTGTAAGGCTGTGGCGCTCTCAGCTAGTACAGCTTGGACTAAAGCTGAGCCCTCTAGCAGATCTTTCATGACCACTGTGGTTAGGGCCATGGTTAGATTCATCCCACCTAGGACCGTTGCCGTCTCAAGTTTCCCTCTTTCAGCCAGAACCTCTAGAGCGGTTGTCAACGGGCTTCCACCAACAATGTCCGCAAGTACCACGAACTCTGCCTCATCAGGCAGTTCTGCTAAAAGCGATTGAACACGCTCACCAAAAGCATCAACTCCCTCGCCCTCCTTTAGACCAATCGCCAACACCTGATCCATCTGATCTCCTGCAAACATGGCAAGAGAGGTCCGTAGGCCTTCAGCTAGCCCGCCATGACTAATCAATAATAGATACTTCATAAGCATTTCTCCTTTATTTGTCTTCATTGTAATACAATTGTAACCGATTTCAAATTGTTGTTTGTCACTTCTATCCCCTAACATTTATCATAAAGAAATTGACAAATGTCACATCATCAAAAAAATCCGACAAAGTCGGACTTTAATATCAATTCATACTGAGTGTTTACTCATGAATAGAATTTGTCATTTTTATAGCTACTCCTAACTATTCTGTTTTGTAGAAAGCAATAATATTGCTAGCCCCATGACCATAAAAATTAGCCATGTCAACTGTATATTCCAAGATGCTACCATACTAAATAACACTGTCCCAATTGGAACAGATAAGGTGAATAGCAGTGATAGAAAACTACTTGTACGTGCTAAAACATTTGAAGGAAGATGAGTTAGTAAAAGCGCATTTATCTTGGGGTTAATTTTTCCAGAAAGGTAGGTTGCAACTGATAGTAAACTGACACCTACAATAAGAGGAAAATGTACTAAATTTGATACTCCAACCAAGACAAAGATAGCTGCTGCTATTTTTAACAAGTAATCAATTGATAATTTGGAAAAATAATCATGGGGAGTTAAACTCCCTACTAAGATACCAAAGACTAAAACTCCCTCTACTACTAACAAAGCCTGACCGTAAGATAAATTTAATAGCTTTTGATTCAAAAGAAAAATATTATAAATAGCTGTAATTGCCCCTCCGATGCTATTCAATAGAAAAATAGCTATCAACAAGTGAATGAAGCTCGATTGATTTGATTGATTAAATATCATTTTAATATTCGTAAATATATCAGATAATTCTTGTAAAAAAGATTTTGACTGTTGAGCTTGTACCACCTTTGTATAGGTCAATTCCTGCTTTACAGGAATCAGCATACAGGCCGATAAAAAAAATGATATCGCATTGATAAAAGCAAGATAAGCAAAATTATTTTGTGATACCGTTAGAAGCCAAATTCCTAAAACTTGTCCAAAAAGCTGACAAAAATAAGAGATAAACTGATTAAAAGAATAGGCTTCAATTAAATCTTTTTGTTCAACATGTTTTTGAAGAATAGGCATTCGTAAACCATTTGCATAATCACTAAGAACGTCACTGATAATATTAAATAGACTAACAATTGAAAAAACAAATAGTGTTCCTTTATTGATAACTACTGAAATAAGGGTGAATAATAAAGCCTGTATCATACCTGTTGTCACTATGTACCTATTTTTATTTTGAGTATTATCAGCTTTGATACCAACAAAAACTGTAAAAATTATTGGTACAACCATTGTGATATTAGCTAAACTTATCATAATTTTAGAATGAAACATATGGGCAGCATAGATCACAAAAACAATATTATATAATGATGACCCCATAGAATTTAATAAACGTGATAATGTTAAAAATCGGTATATTCTATTTTTAAACATCAAATTCATACTGACCAGCTCCTTTTTTAAATAACAAATTATCAAAACGATTAAAAACATACATAAATTCTTCTCTAGGAAGTCTATCAAATTCTAAATAATAACTTGAAGTGATTAATAAGCTAGTTGCAAATTCAATATATGTTCTATCATTCGTCAATAAATAGACATCAAGTAATGTATCGGAAATTCCTAACATACCATTCCAATAATCTGGATATTGGGAAAAATATGTCATTATCCCTCTAGATAGCTCACAAATAATTTTTTTATATTTCTGAGCATCAATATTTAAAAGAGCTTTTATCATTCCTGCAGAGCCTGTACTTAAATATGGTGAAGCAGTATCCTTGTTTATTTTAATCATTTTACCATTTGGAGTATCAATAACATTATCTAGCAATTTTTCAATACCGTATGAGATAATCTCTCTATCACATGATAATTCATTTAAAATAATCAATGTACCTGCTAAACCAGATAATCCAAAATTTTTTTCTAAGTCAATAAAGTATCTTAAACAATAAGAGTTATCAGAATAGTTTAAATATTTTTGAAAATCTTTATTATTTTTATACATATACTCGCTAACGGAAATACAAAGTGTCGAGAAAATAGTAGAATCTTCTTGTTTTCTCAAATTATACAGACGTCTATTAAAAAATTGATTATCACTATAATTTGTTTTAACATATATTTTCTCCAATATTTCTTTGGCTCCCTTAACAGTTGCAGAAGGACTAAAGAGATATTGAATTAATTTGTCTATTGTAAACTGATTAATTATACATATTACGTCAAGTCATAATAACCACTTCCTTATCTCAAACTTATGGATATATTATATTATTCTTTTTTAAAAACTAAAAAAAACTTGAATATATTCCTTATTATTTTTTTTAAAATAGTTTCTTTATCCATCTGCCCATCTTTTCCTTTAGCTTTTCAAAAATCAAAGGATTGAATATATTCAATCCCCGTTTTTTAATATTTCTTTTTCCATTGCTGCTTGATAGTATTGGACAGCATGATGGCAATTAAGTATCTCAAGAATAGATATCGCCTGCTTCATCTGCTCTATTCCTTCGGATTGTCTACCTAATTTATATTTTAAGAGACCTTTTGCCCAAAGATAAATAATACGATAATAAGTTTCATTTTCTTTAAAAAAATGCTCTTGAATATACTTATCAAAGTAAGTAGCATTCACAAAATCTTCCACCTCAACACACAACAAGAAGCCATTCATCAAAAGAGTTTGTACCATATGCCTATTTTTATTTAACAATCCTAAAAAATCTGTTTTGTGTAACATTTCTCTAGTATATCGGACAAACAATTCTGACGAAATTAGGGTAGAACTAATTGAAAAAAGAGTCAATTCATAGTTTCCCCAAATATCTGTATTAAAGAGATAATCATATAGAAAATCTTCTTCTATTTTAGAAAGTTGGGTAGTATCATCTAAAACCTTCATATGTGCTTTGATAATAAGAGCATTAATTTTATGGCTTGAATGTGTCTCCCACTTTTTCAACTCTGATGTATAAAGTGCTTGTAAACCATCGTAATCATGATTTAATTCTAAATCTTGAATATTTCTTTGTAACTTTGTTAATTGACTTTCAGAAAACCCTCTAACCAAATAGAAGTATTCATCTACTTCAATATGGCTATTCTCCAATGCCATAAATAACTTTTGTGCCGATAAGTCATTTTTACCACTTTCAAATTTAGAAAGCATTGAAGGGGAAAAATCCCCTCCACTTGCTTCTAAAAGGGAGAGATGACGTGCCTCTCTTAAACGTTTAAAAACCTGTCCTAATTTTTCCATTGATACTACCTCAGATCTGATATAAAAACACATTCCTCTTAACTTTTTATTGGCTTCTTTCTAGTTCTTTTTGGATATTGGCAAGCTCTGTGTCTATGGTGTCATTTTCTAAAGCTTGTGTCACCAGATAATCTGCTTTTTCCAGTTGACGCTGATAGTTCTTAAACTTAGGTAAGCTATAAGCGCTCATCTCTAGCTGAGATAAGGTTGTCACACTCAAGGCATCTGAACCAAACTTATCAGCTTTCAGCAGAGACACAATAGCATCACTTTCAACCACTTTAGGTAAAACTGACATGCCTTGTGATTTTTTCATTAGCCATTCTTGAGCCGATGGATCTCGTGAAAGGAAGTTTAGAAATTGCCAAGCCAAGGCTGATTTCTTTGTTTTCGCTGATATCCCCACCAAGGTATGTGCCACCTTACTGGTGTTTAAAAGGTCTCCATTTTTAGGCATTTGGACACAAGTCCAAGAAAAATTAGAGTACTTGGCAATATGGTATGGATAGGGCTTATAGGTACGGTACTGAGCCAAGGTCATGGGCATAAAAGCCACCTTTCCTTGATCAAAATCATCAGATGTCACTTTCACCTGTTTGGTCAAGGCTGAAAGCTTTGTATAAAAAGCAAGCGCTTCACGATTAGACTGGCTGTTGAGGAAAACTTCTTCACCATCTGAAGAAAAACTATCACTGCCATAAGCCAAGAGGGCATCTTGCCAAGTGTAGCCAACTAACCCAAACTGATCCAAACTACCGTCTCCATCAGTATCTTTTGTCAGACGATGGCACAATTGATAAAACTCAGATAAGGTCATTGGTTCTTTGGAAAGAGAAATTCCCTCTTTTTGTAGTAACTCTTGATTGACACAAAGCAAGGTAGGATTGGCTTCAAGAGGAAGGGCATACTGTCTGGTATGATATTGACCTGCTAGTAAGGCTGAAGGATAATAATCTGTGCTAATTTTTCCCTCTTTAACCATAGCCGTTAAATCCATCAAACTATCTGAGGACACCAACAAATTAAAGTCTTCTTGAGTGACCATGAACACATCTAAGTCTTGCCCTGTAATCAGTTTTTCTGCCAACCAATCTGAATAATCCTCTTTTGGAATACCTGATTCATAGACCACATCAATAAGAGGGTATTTTTCTTCAAAACGCTTAATCACATCATCAAGGTAGTCATTATCCTGACCGTTTGGCACATCCCAACTACTTCCTGCATAAGTCCCTAGATAAAGGACCTGCTTTTTAGGACGCATTTGTAGCCAAGTTAAACTAAGGAGTAAGGAAATGGTGAAAAGAATAGGAAAAAGTTGCTTTAACTTAGTCATCAGACACCCCAAAATCTCTTAAGGTCACACCTGATTGAACAGCCCAAATAGCTAGTTGTGTCCGATCACGCAAGTGTAGTTTTGCTAAAATAATGGATAAGTAATTCCTAACAGTTCCTTCTGATAAAAATAATTTTGCCGCGATTTCCTTATTAGAGAGCCCAAAGCCAATCTGCTGAATAATTTTCCACTCCGTTTGTGATACTTCTCCTAAGTTTTCCTCTTTAATCGCAATAGTGTAGTTCGATTGTGCCATCTGAGAAAAAATTTTAAACACTTTTGTCGCAATATCAGGGTTAATCATGGCTTGTCCTTGATGAACGGTCACAATAGCGTGATGCAAATCATCCATCGAAACTCCTTTTAACAAGTAGCCTGATGCACCATATTTTAAAGCACTAAAAATAAAATCATCGTCATCAAAAGTGGTTAAAATAATAATTTTGATATTCGGATACAAGGACTTCACTGCCTTAGTGCATAACACACCATCCATATGAGGCATCCTGATATCCATCAAGATCACATCAGGCTTACTGTCTTTAATAGCCTCCAAAACTTGATCGCCATCACTAACAGCTGCGACAACATCGATATCCTCATAGCTCGCTAGAACAATCCGCAAAGACTCACGAATGAGTTCTTGATCATCTGCCAGTAGTACTTTAATCATACTGCTCTCCTTCTAACTTAGGAATAATAATTTTCGTTTCAAAGCCGCTACGTCCATCAAAACGGGCATAACCTCCAATAATAGCTAAGCGTTCTGTTATTTGTTTCAGACCATAACCATATACAATTTCTGGGCTTCCTTGCCCGTCATCTTTAATCCGAATTTGATAATAAGTATCATAAGTCATCTCAATCGTAATCGTTTTAGCATGACCATGTCTGAGTGAATTGGTGATAGATTCCTGAATCACCCTAAAAATAACATCCTCTTTCATGCTGTCCAGATCGACATTACCCCAATGATAATCGAGCTTAATCTTTAAATGCGACACCTCTTCATACTCAGAAATCATCTTCTTCAAGGCTTCCTGCAAGGTTTGATTTTCCAGTGCACCTGGACGCAACTTATTGATCGAACGTCTGACATCCGTAATCCCTTCTCTAACAACTTTTGAAACGGTATCCAGCTGAGCTTTAGCCAGATCTGTATCCCTATCTACCAAGACCCGTACCGCATCAACCCCGGCAGAAATACCTGTTAAAGCATGACCAAGCGTATCATGAATTTCACGAGCAATGCGTTTTCTTTCTCTATCCTCTACAATTTTTTCAGATAAGGCGACATAATGATTCAACTCATCATTCACACTCGATACCTTCTCCAGTTCTTCTTGAACTTTTTGACGCTCCGCAAAAGCTTGCGCAATATAAAAAACAAGACATAAAAGAAAGACAATCATATTTAAAGACACAAGCCCATTTTTTATAAAAAATAAAGGGAGTTGCCAACTTGATGGCGCAAAAGAAATATAAGTATCGATAGAAGGTGAGGAAATCACCAGAGATAAAATAGCTGTATCCGTTAAAAGTAGGATCAAAAAGCTAATCATTAGCAAAGCTAACCAATAGCGATTACGCACGGTCTGATGCCATTCTTTTTTATGATAAAAAATATCTGCAAAAACCAATAAAAAGATACCATTATAAGAGCGTTGTAAGACAAGAAATAAAAAGACCGTTAACAAGAGTTGCACCATGATAAAGACTAACTCAAACTCTTCAAAACGTTGACCATATTGTTTGCGCATCCACATGAACAATAACAATAAACCGTAAAGTAAGAAAGATCCAAAAAAAATAAACTCTGGAGCGTCGGGTAAACTCTCTAACTGAGTTAAAAGAGCATAACTTAGTCCCTTATTCACAACATAAGATGGAACAAATAAGTAGATCGAAGCATTAAATAAAACCGCTAGGAAATTGATTACAATTAAACCGTACTGGGCATAACCTATACTTTTTATGGACATCATTGCCACCCCACTGGATATTGATCAAGATTAGTCCGTGTCACCAAGCCTACTCCGACTTTGATGTCCTTATCAACTGATTTTCCATTTAAGAGATCATAAGTTGTTGCAATAGCCTTTTCTCCCATCGTCATCGGTGATTGATAAACACTTGCCTTCACTAAGTGTTCTGTTGCTAAAAGTTCCTTGATGTCTGGCGAGCCATCCACACTATAGATGCCAACATCTGATTTCCCTGATTTTTTAACAGCAGCTAGGGCACCGATAGCACTTCTATCGTTAATAGCCATAATCGTATCAAATGTTACTCCTTCTTTCATAACTTTTGAAACCAATGGCATACTCACCTCCGTTTGTCCTAGACCATTTTGCTCTGAAATGATATGATAGCCCTTATCATCTCCTAAGCCATCCTTAAAGCCTCGAAGGCGCTCTTTGGTTGATAAAACATTGGGATGCTCTAAAACCAAAATGTTAGCTGATGATTTTTGACGCTTCAACTCCTGAGATAAAAGAAGCCCTGCTTGGTAATTATCAGACTGAATCGTACTATCTGCCACAGAAGAATCCGACAGTTGATTATCCACAACAATCAGTTTAATTCCTTGTTTTTTAGCACGTTTCAATGTTTTGAGTAGCAAGGCATGGTCACTCTGAACAGGATTTAAAATAATAGCATCCACCTTTTCGTCCATAAAATACTCGATTTGCTGAACTTGCTTATCAATATTCAAAGCAGGATCTCTTAAATATAATTTATCTCCTGAAAGAGCCACTGCCTTTTCAATTTCAGAGTTCACCATCTGATAAAACTCATTATTTAAGGTCATATAGGAAACCCCTATTTTTTCTTGAGTAGAATAAACCTCTTGAAAACGATAGGTCAGATAAATCCAGCCAACCACTACTATAGACAATAACAAGCTAAACCCTATCAAAACTTTTTTCACAAGATCCCCTTTCTTTTGATTTACTCATTTTATTATAACACGTTTTTAAGAGGAAAAAGCAAAGACAAAAAAGAGGTTTAACACCTCTTTTTGTCTTATCGTTAGTTTTCATTGTCCTAAAAATCTGATGATATTTTTAAAATAGTCGGAATTTACCTTCATTGAGATGATGGATAGTAAAACTCTTTACCTAGATCCCTCCCTTATGATTAAAAGGGGAGGTCTTCTCCTTCCAAAACAAGATCTGCTAAATCATCTTGTCCTTTATTTTCTCGCATCGCACGCTGTGCTCGACTTTCCAGAAGTTGATAACTTTGACCTAAGACCTCCGTGACATAGTGTGTTGTACCATTTTTGTCATACTTTCTTGTCCTAATCTCACCATCAAGAGAAATTAAGCTTCCTTTACTCGCATAACTAGCTAGGCTTTCTGCGGTTTTCCCCCAGAAGACGGCATTCACAAAGTCCGCCTCTCGCTCACCATTTGCTCCTTTATAACGGCGGTTAACTGCTAGTGTCAAGCGTGTTACACTTTTA
Organism: Streptococcus sp. SGI.013; assembly: GCF_050315295.1. Taxonomy (NCBI): domain Bacteria; kingdom Bacillati; phylum Bacillota; class Bacilli; order Lactobacillales; family Streptococcaceae; genus Streptococcus; species Streptococcus sp. SGI.013. The sequence continues at coordinate 8,374 of NZ_JBNPOS010000003.1, read as the reverse complement.
TTTGTACTCGTTTTTACCATCTCTGGTGTCGCTGTCAAACGACCAATCAGAATCACTTTATTATACATTTTTCATCCTCCTACTGATTTATTCGAAAATGAAAAAGAAAAAGGAAAAGATCTCACTCTTTTCCTTATCATTTGAACACTTTATCCCTGCTAGGTTATGCCTTCCAATGCTTTTGAGGATCAAAAGCCTCACCCACGACTGCCTGGTCATCTAGCTCAATAATACCTCGTTTTTGTGGAGCATTTGGCAAGGCTAACTCACGTGGCGCACACATCATACCAAAACTCTCAATGCCTCGCAATTGTCCTGGAAAAATCAAGCTACCACTTGGCATCATAGCACCTGGAAGAGCTACAATAGTTTTTAAACCAACAGCAGCATTAGGAGCTCCAGCTACAATTTGCACAGTTTTATCAGAACCAACTTGCACCTGACAGATATTTAAATGATCACTGTCTGCATGTGCTTGCATTGAAACAATTTGTCCAACCACAAATTTAGGATCCTTATCATTCTCAAGTTTCTCTGTGAAGCCCTCTGCCTCTAAAACCTTATTAAAAGCAGCCACAGCTTCATCACTTAGAAAGACTTGACCATTTCCTTTAATCTCAGCAATCTCTGAAGCTTCAAAGATATTCCAAGCCACTGTTTTTCCTGATGCCTCAAGATAAACACGCGCAACCTGACCTTTTTTCTCAACCGCTACTTCTTGGTTTTTGCTATCTGCCACAATTACCATCAAAACATCACCGACATGAGCTTTATTGTATGTAAAAATCATATTTCCTCCACTATTTCCATTCAGCTAAAAAGTTATTGATTTCATCTTTAGTTTTACGTTTTTTATTAACTAGACGAGCTATTTCGACACCATTTTCTAAAATTAGGAGACTAGGGATACCAAAAATATCCCATTTTTGTGCTACAGGCATAAAGGCATCACGATCCACCTGTACAAATGTAAACTCTGGATTTTCAGCTTCAATTTCTGGTAAAACAGGATAAATGAAGCGACAATCACCACACCAATCTGCCGTAAACAAGAGCACTGTCTTCCCAACTTGACTCACATAAGAGGCCAACTCCTCCATATTAGTTGGTTTTTCCATCTCCATCCTCCTTGTAATCAATGTTCCCTTGACGATAAACAAAAACAAAACGCGAATCATCCTCAAAAATGACACCGCCTGTCACCTCTTTATCATTGTCTTCATAATCATTCAAATAAACCACCTGAATCGGACCAAAACTATCAAAAAAAGTACGAATCTCTTTAATGATTTGCTCTTTTTTCCTATCCTGTTGCTTGTGATAAGTCGAATAACCTGCCACAGCTAGTCCAACAAAGCCTAATAAACTCGAAAAAATCGCTACCTTTTTATATCTCATAATAACCATTATACCATAAGAACAAGCTACCAAGAACGGAAAAATCCTTCTAACCACAAAGGTCTCGGATTGCTGAACAAGGAACGTTTTAAAAATCTCGCTACAAATACCACCTTTAAAATATGATATAATGATAGCATAGAATCGAGGTAAATTATGGTATTATTCGATAAAATCAAAGAAGTCACCGAACTTTCGGCTATAGCTGGTTATGAAGCTCCTGTTCGTCAATTTTTACGTCAAAAGATTACCCCTTTGGTAGATGATGTTGAAACTGATGGGCTAGGAGGTATTTTTGGGATTAGAAAAAGCCAAGATAAAGATGCCCCTCGCATCATGGTCGCTGCTCACATGGATGAAGTTGGCTTCATGATTAGTGACATTAAACCAGATGGAACCTTTCGTGTTGTAGAAATCGGAGGGTGGAATCCTCTTGTGGTCAGTTCTCAACGCTTCACTCTCCACACACGATCAGGAGCAAAAATTCCAGTGATTTCTGGATCAGTCCCTCCTCATCTTCTAAGGGGAACAGGGAACAGTCTTCCAAAAATTTCTGATATTATCTTTGATGCTGGTTTTACAGACAAGGCAGAGGCTGAAAGCTTTGGTGTCCTTCCAGGAGATATTATTATTCCAGACAGTCAAGCTATCCTAACTGCCAATCAAAAAAATATCATTTCTAAAGCTTGGGACAACCGCTATGGTGTCTTAATGGTAACTGAATTATTAGAGCACCTAAAAGGACAAAGCCTTCCAAATACCCTGATTGCAGGAGCTAATGTCCAAGAAGAAGTGGGGTTACGTGGTGCACATGTGTCAACGACAAAATTCGATCCCGAATTATTCTTTGCCGTAGATTGTTCACCCGCTGGAGATGTCTATGGTGATCAAGGAAAAATTGGGGAGGGTACCTTGATTCGTTTTTACGATCCAGGTCATGTGATGCTAAAAGAGATGCGGGACTTCCTATTAGATACTGCTGAAGAAGCTGGGATTAAATATCAATTTTATTGTGGAAAAGGAGGCACAGATGCAGGGGCTGCCCATCTTAAGAATAGCGGTGTTCCATCAACAACTATTGGTGTTTGCGCTCGCTACATTCACTCACACCAAACCCTCTATGCCATGGATGATTTCTTAGAAGCCCAAGCTTTCTTACAAGCTATTGTCAAAAAATTAGATCGTTCCACTGTGGATTTATTAAAACATTATTAAGGAGACCTTATGAAAATCGGATTTATCGGAGCTGGAAAAATGGCTTCTGCCATTATTACGGGACTTAAGGCTGCAGACAAAGGATTTGAAATTATCTTGTCTGAGGTCAACTTAGATTTTAGTAAAGAACGTGCACAAGCACTTGGAGTAGGTTATGCTAAGAGCCATGCTGAGTTGATTGCTGAGGCTGACCTAATAGTGTTAGGCATCAAGCCCCAAGTCCTAGTGACAGCATTAGGGCAAGTCCAAATTACGAAACCTATCTTGTCTATGGCAGCTGGAACCTCTCTAGAAACCTTAGCTCATCTCACGCAACAAGATCTCCCAATTATCCGCATCATGCCAAACCTCAATGCTCAAATTCTTAAAAGTACCACAGCCATTTGTCGCAATGCCTACGTTTCTGACGAGCTATTTGAGATTGCAAAAACCATTACCGACTCATTTGGAGAGACCTTTGATATTCCTGAAAAAGATTTTGACACCTTCACTGCTTTAGCTGGATCCAGCCCAGCTTATATCGCTCTTTTTATCGAAGCCTTGGCAAAAGCAGGTGTCAAATACGGATTTAGCAAAGATCTAGCCCTTGCTATTGTCACTCAAACTACTCTTGCTACCAGCCAAAATTTATTGACTCATGATGATAGCCCTCATACCTTTATTGATAAGGTTTCAAGCCCTGGGGGCACAACAGTTGCAGGTATCTTAGATCTTGAAAAAACAGGCTTCACAGCTAGTGTTGTATCTGCCATTGATGCCACTATCGAAAAATCAAAAAATATGTAAAACAAAAAAGTTCTTGGAATTTACTCCAAGAACTTTTTATTATTTTTGTAGGAAAGCTATGGCTAAAAAACCAATAAAATTATTAAAAGCATGTAATGAAATACTGTAAAGAATATTATCAGTCTTATAAACGACTACAGCCAGAACCGCAGACATCCCAGCGTATAGTACAAAACTTCCAATATTAGTCGGACCATGACTAAGAGCAAAAAGAAGACTCCCTATAGCTAAACCTAAAACTTTATTTTTAAATAAAAATTTAGGAACAAACCCTCTAAACAAAAGCTCTTCCATAATAGGCGCCCCAAGGACAATCATCACAAACAAGACCCCAAGAGGAACAGACTTAGCCATCTCTTCGATCGCTGATTGATTCGCTGTATTATTAGCCCCTTCAACAGTCATAATCAGCGTTCCAATAATATTAGTCAGAATAATGCTACCATAACCTACCCCAACTGATAACACTAAGGTTCTAAGATCAAGTTTTTTATCAGTATCTAGCACCTTTTGTTTTCTAGCCAACCAGATATAAAATAAAATAGCCAACAAAAATGCACCTATCACGATAAAACTCTGTCCTTCAGTAAATCCTTTTTTACCATAGATGATAGCAGTTAGAGGAACTTGAGGAAGGGTCAGTACAATCCATAATCCAATCACTGCAAAAAAACGCAGAAGCCATGACAATACCTTATTCATACTTTCTCCTTAATCCATTTTAATATTACCAGTCTATCAGAAGATTAAGGATTATTCAAGCTGGTCCAAGTCAATTCTCTATTTTTAATAAAACATACTTTTCTATCGCTGTTGAGACACCATGATAATCATTAGATAAGGTTTTGGTATCGACTTGACTGATTACTTCTTCAGGAGCATTTCCCATAGCAATGCCAAGCCCAGCTGCCTTTAGCATAGGAAGATCATTAAAGTTATCCCCAACCGCCATAACTTGCTCCAAAAAAAGTCCATAATAATCTGTCAAAAAATGCAAAGCTTGCTCTTTAGACACCTCTTTATGCGTCACTTCTAGATAATTACTCTTAGATAAATAAAAACTAGTTTCTAAAAACGACTGCTCTTGTAAAAACGCAAAACAAGACACAATCTCTGCTTCATCACCTATCAATAATAACTTATGAACAGAAGAGGATTTTTTGACAAATTCTTCTAACTGACAGACATAAGGAGTCTCCCCTGTAATAGCAGCCTCACTTTTTACCCACTGATCCGCAGTAGCAACCAACCAATCCATTCCTGAATACAAATTGACCGAAATAGTCGGAAAATATTTCTTTAATAAGTCTAAAATACGGCGTAACTCATATCCACTAATCGTCTGCTCACTTAATACCTGAAATACCTCATCTTCTAGATAGCCAATTAGGGCACCATTATAAGCCACCAAAGGAAATTCTAGCATATCTAAGTCTTTGACGAGAGGAACAATGCCTTTAGGGGAACGCGCTGAGGCTAAAACTAAAGGAATATTCTGTTCTTTTAAAAGCTTAACGACTTTTTGCAATTTAGGATCTAACCGATGGTGACTATCTAAAATCGTCCCGTCGATGTCACTAACAATCAATTTGATTTCATTCTTCATCCTATCCTCCTATCTCCCTTGCCATCCTTTCTTCTCTTTAAAGTATATCTCTTTTAGAAAGCGGATTCAACAAAATAAGTAAAAAATAAAAGATGAGCCTATCTCAACAGTAGATCTAAAATCTAACCATTGAGAGAAACCCATCTTTTTTTATTTTATACCTTTTTCAACTTTTCAACATCACGCGCAATAACCAATTCTTCATCTGTTGGAATCACAAGGACTTTCACACGCGAATCTTCTGGAGAGATGATGCCCTCAGCCCCAAAAACATTTTTGTCTGGGTCAATATCAAAACCTAGCCAAGTCAATCCTTCAACCACACTGGCACGAACATCGCTCGCATTCTCTCCAATCCCTGCTGTAAAGATAAGCGCATCAACACCATTCATAACGGCGATATATTGTCCAATATACTTCCGTAAACGGTCAATAAACATCTCGTAAGCTAATGTTGAATCATGATCACCTGACTCTACTCCAGCCAAAATATCACGCATATCACTAGATTGACCAGATATACCCAGTAAACCAGATTGGCGATTAAGGAGATTACTAATAGCTGTTGCATCTTTAAAAGTCTCATCACGATCCATGAGATAAGGGATGATAGCAGGATCAATATCACCTGTGCGTGTCCCCATCATAGGACCTGCAAGGGGAGTAAAGCCCATTGAGGTATCCACAGACCGACCACCGTCAACAGCTGTAATTGAAACACCATTTCCAATATGTGCTGTAATGAGCTTTAACTCTTCAAGCGGTTTTCCTAAAACCTTAGCCGCTTCACCTGCAACATACTGATGGCTTGTCCCATGCGCCCCATATTTACGGATTTTAAAGTCTTCATAATATTTTTTAGGAAGAGGATAACGATAAGCAACCTCTGGCATACTAGTATGAAAAGCAGTGTCAAAAACAACGACGCTAGTAATATCTGGCAAGATTTCTCTAAAAGCACGAATCCCAGCAGCATTTGCTGGATTATGAAGAGGAGCTAATAAAGCCAGTTCTTCAACTTGTGCTAAAACTTCATCTGTTACAAGGGCTGACTCTTTAAAATACTCTCCACCAGCAACAACACGGTGCCCAACACCTGTGATCTCTGAAAAATCAGCTATGATACCAAAACGGCTTAAATCTTCAAGTAAAATCTTTACAGCTTGCGTATGATCTTCAATATCTAATGTTTGCGACTCAGATCTATCATCAAACTTGACTGTTGACACTGAATCTTTAAGCCCAATACGCTCAATTAACCCCTTTGCTAACACGCGTTCTTCTGGCATTTGGTAAAGTTGCCACTTTAAACTAGAGCTTCCTGCGTTAATTGCAATTGTTTTTGACATAATATACCTCTTTTGAAATCGTTTTCTTATATATTATATCAGAATTTTCCTCTTAAATCTTATTATCTGCTCTCCATTTTTTGAAATTTTCCGTAAAGGCTAACAGAACATCACGATCTTGTAAATCACTCAAGGGATAAACAAAGGTTTCTGGGACATGCTCTGCTTTTTTCTGAAGAATGAAAATTGATTTCATATTTTTGACATGCCCAAAAGTATTTTCTGGCAGTGTAATAACCGCTACAACACTTGCATAATCTTTCAGCCAGAATTTTAGATAATCACTTTGTGGACTAGTCAACAAATCAACCGGTGCCAATAAGAGAGCATAACCTCCTTTTTTGAGATACTTCAATGATTGCTCCATCAAAAGGTGATGAGCATAAGTATGCTCATCAGCACTAGCAACTTGATAGCGTTTCGCAACGTCATCATTTGGATAATATCCGACAGGAAGATCTCCAATAATTACATCACTTTCTTTCAAAATCTGAGGACGAACGGCATCTTCTTGCAAAAATTGAGCAGAAGAGCCCATAACTTCAGCAATACTAGCAGATAAATCAATCAAAAGATCATCGACCTCAATCCCTAAATAATCCAAATCTTTTTGGCTATTGTTGAGAAGAGTTTGTCCAAGATTACCCGTCCCACTTCCAATTTCAAGAATATCTAGACTATCTTTTGTGGTCAGTTCTTCTAGTAAAAAGAGGAGAATAAACCCAATCGCATCTGGGGTAAACTGATGATTAGCTTGTAATTTTTCTGTCTGAGCAGCCTTGATAAAAATAAACTGAAACGTTCGACGCCACTCCTCTTTATCTAAGGCCAATTGATGCAAAATGGCATTATTTTCTTTTACCTTCTCATCCGAACACTCACTACCAAGATAAAAACTATTTTGTTCAATCAAAGCATCATAAAGATTGGTTTTAATCTGGTTTTCAATCAACTGGATATTTTCTAAAATAAGGCTATAAGCCTGTTCAATCTTTTCAAAATTCATACCTCTATCATATCAAAAATCCCTATTTTTCGCTATTCATAGGAAGAACATAACTATAAGTCTGACCTGTTTTTAAAATAACACGCACATGGATTTTCTTGTCCTTAACTTGATAAGCACAGCTTCCCTTATCACACTGCAGTTGACCAGATGGGATCTGCTTGGTCACATTTTCTCTCGCTAAATAAGCAATAAAATATGCAGTCTGTGACTGTCGCATCTCTGTTAATTTTTTTTGATTAGCCTCTAGACGACTACTATAGAACTGCAAGAAAAGAGCAAACAAACTCACCATTATAAGAGCGTATAATAAGACACCTGCTTTAAGACGTTTTTTCAAAAACATAAGTAAAAGTCCTCTCCATTTGATGATGAAAGACCACAGAAATCGTGACAAGCTGACCAGACTGTTGGATATGGCTTGAACTTAGACCGTATAACATAGGTTGATAGCCTCTTCCATCTGAAGCTGTCTTTCTAAAATCATCTGACCGTGATTGACCAAAAGCAATATCCTTTCCAGCTTTTCTAACATAGAGTTTATTTCCTTCCACTTTGATAAGCTGAGCACCCTCCAGCTCATATCGCAACTGTTCAGAAAACAAGAGCCACTCTTCTCTCGGACTTTGTGATAAGACAGCTACTTCGTGACTTAAAACTTGGCTCATACTTTGAAAAAGTAAGACACTACCTGAAATAACGAGTAAAGCCAGTAAACACTCTATTAAAGTAAACCCTCTTAGTCTAATATTTGACCACGTGCCACATTTCTTTACCATTTTCATATACCATAATCTGAGTTGTACTCAAACGTACCTCCACTTCTCCTTTTTCTCCCGTCTGGATAGCCATCTTAGCTTGGTTGAGCATCTCTGCCTCTTGTAACTGCTCTTGATAATGGCTTCGACTATTACGAATTTGAGTTAAAGTTAAACTAGCAATAGCCACAAAAATACTCATCGCCACCATACTCTCAAGAAGAATGTAAGCCTTAATTCTCTGTTTTTTTATATT
>NZ_JBNPOS010000002.1:0-109759 GCF_050315295.1 Streptococcus sp. SGI.013 | reverse complement strand
AAAAGTGTTCAACACTCAATCTCCCTGATATTTTACTACTGTTTATTAGATTACTCAAACGAACTAAAAGCTAATTTTTTAGATGACACATTGACTCAGAATAACACGATTCACTTTGTCACACAACATCCCCTTTTAATCGATAACATTTCACCTCTGTTTGTTATCAATATTTGGAATATTCCTCTAACAACTTCTGATATTTTTCTTGCATATCAGAAGGTGCTTCGTCGTAAGACTCTTCTGAGCTTTTCGGAGAATAATGGCTATTTATGTAAACCTTCCCATTAGTTGCTAATAAAATTTGGTAGCTTGGTTTACTCGTATCTATAACACTATCGTATAAATAACCATAGCCACTATAATTTGTTTTATTGTAACGCTCCTCGACAGGAACAAGTTCACTAATAACTGCTTCCTTCTCAGTTTTTAGATCAATAAGATTACTTTGACCAGAAGGAAGGTAATACAAACGAAATACACTTCTTGAATTTAAATCACTTATTTTATTACTTGATAGATCGACACCTAACAATGATACAGCATAGTTATCTTTTAAACGAATAAATTCTGATTGGCTGACGGTTTGACCTGTTTGATCATAAAAAACAACACTGTCTTGCTTTTGACTAATATCTCCATCGTCATACAATCCACTAATTCTCGTGAAGATAGAAGCATCAGAAGTTTCTGCTGTTATCATATAGACGTGACCACTTTGGAAATTCTTGTCATAGCTAATATCGTTAAAACCACCGTTAACAACCATTGCATCTTTTCCATAACTACTCTCCTTGAGCCATTGCCCAAAACGTCGTGTGATATTATTGATATCATTACTACTAAGACTGACACTTTTCAAGGTTGCGTCCTCTTCAATATCTTGGCCAACATCCTTAATATCAGCCCCTTTTACGATTTTACTAGAATAAGGTACAGGTTGATATAAACCACTACTTACCATCGTTAGAGTAACACTAGACCAAGGAAGGGATTTTCTTAATAATAATGAACCTTGATTATTTGGTAAAGGAAGTCGGAGACTTGTTTTAACTGTAGCTTTCTTAGATGTCTCATGAACCTCACCGGTACTCAGATTACTAATTTGATAAGTGCTGTCTTCAACAATATATCGCACTTGGAAGCTTTCAACTTCATTTGTTTTTAGGTTCCTCGCTTGAGTCACATAAGCTACTCCTGGTTGCTTCAAAGCCTTCAATTGAAATAACTTACCAACACATACAAACGAAATAAAACAACTAAACAATAGTACCGTATAAAACTTCTTACCCATTTTTCCTACCTCTCTATATAAGATTATACCATTGTAAAAAGGTCTGGAGCAAAATTTACCAGACCTTTTTACGTTTAATTCCATTTTCTTAGCGCTATCAATTGACTTGACTAACATAATAGTTTGTTTTATTTCGCCCACCTGTATAAGATTTGTCATTGGCTTTTATTGAAATAGTTTTATAAGTTTCTTTTGTTGCACTTGATAACACAGGAACCTTGATATCATCACCTTCTTGATGCCAGTCTGTTGGTTCTGACACAACTAGAGAAGGAGCCTCCATCCCCATAGGAGCTCTCATGATATAAACTAAGGTATTGTCCCCCTTAAATAAGAGATAGTGGGCTGATGATTTCTCTTTAGCTAGTGCTTTTAATTCATCAAGTGATAAATCAGTATAATTTTTCTCAATATTTTCTAGATTTGATAGCTCCCCTAATACATCTTCTTCATTATAGGTACCGCTATCATAAGTATTATAATAATCAATAATTTTTGGCAAATCTTGTTTGTAAATCCCTAACATCTCACTATCTGAATAAGCATAGATAGGATCATCAAGCCCAAAATTCATCAGATAATATTTTCCAAAGACAGATGCATTTAAGGCAAGCTCCTTGATTTCAGAAATCTCTGATGATGATAATTTATCTGTTATCGATGCCTGACTAGATGATGTACTTGAAGAAGAACTTACCTCAGTTGAAGAACTTGAAGAAGAACTTACCTCAGTTGAGGAACTGGAAGAACTGGTGCTCTCTTTTTGTTCTTCGATAACATTGTCTAAAGAGGTGAGTTTTTGGTATTCTTTAAGTAAACGTGCATATTCTTTCTGCATGTCATCTGGAGCTTTTTGATAAACATCATCACTGTCTTTATTGGTATGGAAATAAACGACACCATTTGACCCTAAAATAATGCTGTAAGTTGGAACATCTTTATTGGTTAATTTATCAGCAACATAGTAGCGTCCATAATCCATCGCGCCAATTTGCTGTTCTTTAGGAACCGTGTTCGCAATAATGTGCGTAAATTCTTCATTTTTATCCGCATAATAGGCATGTTTTTTTTCAATCAAAGTATAGATGTTAAACGCCACTGCATTTTTAGTATAATCTTCTGCCTGATTACTAGCAAGATTATTACCAAGCACAGTGAGGTCGAATTGATCTTTTTTCTCAATAAGATTTTCTCCCCCAAGCTTCTGTGCATCAGCTAAATGACCACCAGGATACCACCCAATCGTTGTTAACAATGGACCATCGACTGTCTTAACACTTAAAACTGTTGGAGAGCCTGCACCATGATCAGGAGCTAGATGAGAACGAACCGTAATGGCATCTTGTCCATACTTGCTACTGTATAACCATTTCCCAAAGTGTTTCGTAATTTTATCAACTTCTTCATCACTTAAAGACGGAACTTTAGACTCTGTTTCAGTTTTTGAATCTGAACTATCCTTGGTACTAGATTTGGCAGATGTGCTAGATTTGTTAGATGAGGACGTTGTACTTTCTGACTGAGACGTACTAGAGGAAGAACTAGACGTTTGACTGGTATCTTTTTGCTCTGTAGAAGCATCTTGTGACGAGCTGCTAGAAGACGCTGTCTGATTAACCGTTACATTTTGAACAATAGAGGTATTTTCGACTTGCTCATAAGTTGTAGATTCTACTAGAGTCAATTCTGCATACTGCCAAGGGTACACAGACCTCTGTAGGCGTAAGGAAATATCTTGATCAGGAATCTTAAATTGAACAGCCTTATTTGATCCTGTGTCAACTTTACTGGTATAGCTTTCACCTGTTGTCGTATTAGTAATTTTATAACCTTGATTATTTTTCATCCGTTGAACTTGATAAGTGACTTTCTTACCTGTCTTCTTATCTTTGACAGTGGTGCTATATACCACATCTGCGCTTGTTAATGAAGTGCTTTGCGTATACTTACCAAATGCTCCCGAGACTAAAAATACAGCAACTAATAACCCTAAATACTTTTTATTTTTCATACTTATCCTCCTAAGCAAATAAGTAACCTACAATAAAACCAAAAACAGCTACCAAAAAGACAATAGCTACTTTGAGCACTAACATCCATGTTTGGTTTAACTGTATTGTTGTTGATTGTGGCAAAACTTCAGAGGTTGTTCCAGGATGGACATCTCCTTTAGCACTAATAGGGCTTGGAAAACCAAGGTTTTTGGCATTTATAAACTCTTGTGGTTGGGGATCTCTGCCATAAACAATCTGAAATTCCTTTGTCCATTCTTGTCCAGTCATTATCGTCTCCTATTTCTTTTTAAACCTCATTAGTAAAACAAATACTCCTGCATATATGATAGCATGAATTAACAAAATTATCCAATAATCCTCTATTGTACTTGATTGCACCTTAAACCACTGTAATTGTTCTTTGGGGATAGGAATGCCAAATTTTTGCATACTAGATGGCAAATGATAAAGATCATGGCTCATTGCAAATAAACGATGACCATAGCCCAAAAACATCATCTGCTCTATTCCCTTTATTGACTTTGGCAACTGCAAAATTGTACCAGCTAAAGAAAATTGAGAAATTCCTACAATAACTGCCAGAATAACAGAAGTAATTTCACTTTTTCCACTGATAGCAGAAATAATCAATCCTAAATAGTGAGCAGATAGAAACACCAAGATAGTGGTCAACAGTATTTCAATACCAAAATGAGATAACAGCTGTCCTTTATTTGGATAATCAAAATCAAACCATTTTAAAAGAACGAGATAAAATAACACAAAGACTAAACTTTCAACAATCGCTAATAAGCTATGAAAAAATATAGTCGCCAAAGAAAATTTTATTCGATCCAAGCCTGAGAAAAAATCTCTATCTAAAATCGCCCTCTCTTTACTGACCGTTATGCTAGTCTGAACTAAAATCAATAAACTAGATGAAAAAAGTAATAGAAAGGTCGTCATGCGACTTCCCTCAAAATAGGTTAAAAAATCTTTTTCTTGAATAAATAAAATTAAAGATTCAAAAGCCACTATCCCAATAATCACTTTAAGAAAATCTTGGTAACTGTTTTTAAATTTGTACCACTGTAATACCAATCCAGACATTGCCCCTCCTATATTTTATAAATACGCCCTGAACTATCTAGTTCTTGATATAAGTCTGCAATATTCAAATCTAAATATTTTTCAATCGCATAAGCATCCGTTGTCTTAAATTCCATCAAAAGATCTTGATAGCTTCCAACAAACTTAGGCAGTCCCTTAGAAAGAAAGATGATCCGATCAAAAATACTTAAATTTTCTGTATTATGTGTGATGACAATAATAGATTTTTCTCTAGTTTTTGCCAAAATTTTTAAAGTTCTTAATAAATTACGATCACTTAAAGCATCTAAGCCACTGGAGGGTTCATCTAAAATGAAATAAGGACGTTCGCTGAGCAACTCTACACCAATACTAACTCGTCTTTTTTGACCACCACTTAACTCTGAAATTTTTTTATCAGAAAATTCACTCAAACCTAAATCTGACATCGTTTTATTTATTCTATCTTTTCGTTCTTTCGGATCTACATGTGAAAGATGGATGCGACCATAATAATCAAAAGTTTCTGAAACTTTCAGATAAGTCCTAAGTAAGTTAGCTTGCGGCACATAACTCCAGTATTTAGCGTTTCCACTTAAAAGTTGACCATTTTCTAGTATCTGAAAATCTGAACAAGTTGGCTGATGTCTCTGCAGAAGAATTTCTGTGAGAGTCGTTTTTCCACTGCCTGAGGCTCCCAGTATTCCAACTAATTCTCCCGTTTTAACCGAGAAATCTAATTGATTAAATAATAACTCTTTACTGCCTTTATACTTAAAACAAATATGCTTAAATTCTAAAATACGTTCTCTCATAACTCTCCTAAATTAATACAAATAACAAGAAAAATACCAAAGCTAGTATCACAATCAAACTAGGACTTAACCCCAAGTAGAGTAAACCCACTAGCAAGACAAGCAGACCTGTCATGGAAATCAAAACATTTTTAATAAGATATGATGTCTGAAGTGCTTTTGTTGGAGTTAGAGAGGAATTTTGAGAAACGCTGGACAAATAAGCTTCTTTGATGGCTTGATCATATTGAATCTTGGTTTCATCATTGATAAAAAAAGTTTTAGCTTTTTCTATAAAATCGATCATCTCTTGTGCTTTTATATGATCTAAACTATTTTGATTATTAATAGAATGTTGTCGCTGAGCTAATTCCTCTTGTTTCCGACTATAAAAATTATAAATCGTAGCAGCCGAATCCTCATAACTAAATTTATAGCCCAATTCATCCACAAAGGGTAAATTTTGTTTCCTATCTAAGTCATAACAAGTATAAAAATCAATCATGATATAAATTTCTCAAAAATCAAGCGAAGTTGTGTATCTTCCTCAATTTTTTCCACTTTTTCTCTTTTTAAATCAGCATCTGCTGTCACAGATAGCAACTCTTTTTGTGTCAAACTATCATAAATAGTAATATGAATAATCTGCTCATCATCGAAATGAAAAACAACCTTTCCTAATGCTTGACCCTTTAAACGTGGCTGATCTAACCTTGCTTCCAAATCTCCTAAAAATCGAACACTCATAGGATTGGTATAGTTTCCTTCTGTTACACGAATTTTAAACTGCTGTTGACCATCAGCAACTGCAAAAAATTCTTTTTCCTTTGTATGTGGAATTTGTGTATTCTTATCAACAATGACACTATTATAATAATCACCAACAAAATCGAAGGCTTGATGATCCATCTTTTTAAAGAGGATTCCCAATCCATGTGAGGTAACATCTCTGATATGATACTCTTCCTCCTCATCGTCATCGTTAAAGCTAACATGATGGTTCACCATTAAGTCAGCGATAATACTTGCTCCTTCGGACACTATAGTATCAGGATTTAAGTCATATCGGGGTTTCTGACCGCTAATTTTTTCAATCATTTCACGAACCACAGGCATCCGTGTTGAACCACCGACCAATAGAACATGATCAATTTCAGACCAAATAAGACCCGCGTGCATCAAGGCATCCTCAGTCTTAATCTGAGTATCTTTCAACAACTTTGATGTTATCTGCTTAAAGTCATCACGTGTAACCTCTACACCATACGAACCTTCTGCAGTCACTTTTTCATAAAAAACTGATGAATTAACAGACAGTTGTATTTTCATTTTTTCAGCTTGATAACGTAATTGCATTCTTTCTTGATCCGACAACCTTGTCATGTTCAAACCTTGCTTTTCTAATTCGGCACTGATAAACTTGACCAACTCTTGATCAAAATTCAATCCACCTAAACGGTGATTACCATCTGTTGCCAAAATATCATAGCGTTGATCAGAAACATCCATAATCGTCACATCAAAGGTACCCCCTCCTAAATCATAAACAAGGACCTTTCCTGAAATGTTATGTTGAGCCACATAAGCAATAGCTGCAGCAGTTGGCTCATTGATGATTCTCAAAACATTAAAGTTCGCCAAGCGCCCTGCTAATTTCGTCGCCGCACGTTGATCTGATGTAAAATAAGCTGGTACGGTAATAACGGCATCTGTGATTGGCTCTTCTAAATTGAGCTCTTGTGAAAACACATCTAGTCTCTTTTTAAACTCATGGAGTAAGAGAGCAGATAAAACAGTAGAATTTAACCGTGTTTTATCTGGTGTCTCACTTTCTATATTTTTAGCAATATCACGCTTGAAATCCTGCTTAAAATACTCTACACGTCCCACCTCAGTGCCACGATGAATAGCATCACTACCTGTAAAAACTCTGTCTTTTCCAGCTATCTGAGTAAAATATAAAGCCGATTTCAAGACCTTATCGTCTTGAGCTCCCATCGGGATAATTCTTGGTTGGCCATTATCGATGATAGCCATAGAAGAATTTGTTGTTCCTAAATCAATTCCTACTGCTCTTTTCATATTCTGATCTCCTTTTTGATCACGCATCATTTAGTAAAAAGAGAGCTAGGTTTCCCCATCTCTCAATTGATTATTTATCGTAACGTACTAGTTGAGGATAATTGTTGGCTAGCACCATTTGAGCCGCTAATTAAAAATTGCGTATAATAATCTGAACTATCCATATCAACACTACCATCTCCAACATAGTTAACAATACTAGACCAAGAAAACTCTTGGATTAGACTGCCCGAATTCCTGTGTTGACTAGTATAAGTATAATAAAAATCATAGGTTACTGTGAAGTCAACTTGGTAACTATACTTTCCAAGTGCTTTGACATCTGTAATCTTGATATTGGTAAAATTGATGCTATCTGCCGCTCTATTTTGCGCCTTTTTCATATTAACATCAATCACTTCTTTAACATCTCTATAAAATGAGTTTTCAGTCGTATTCTCAAAAACGGCCTCTAGTCCATTTGGAACAATAAACGTATCTGCATAACTCTCCATTTTAGAGTAGGCCAATTCGATTACCTTTTTAGCAGAAAGTTCATCTAATACCCCTTCTGCTTTTAGTGAAACAATACCACCATCACTAATATCTGATGCTGTTATTGCTTGTGTTTTTTGTACATCCTGACCAAGTTGTTTGGTCACATACAGTTGCTGATCATTGGTCATCAATAATTGGTTAGTTTTATATTCACCATTTGTTAATTGACCAATTTTTTTATCTTCTAAATAAAGATCACCATCTTTTAGATTACTAGTTACTGTAAAGCTTTTTTTCAAAAGGTCCAACGAGAAGCTGGTATTTTGATCTACAATCTTACTATTTTTTAGGTTAATCTTTTGATGATCAATTTCTCCCTTAGCTGAAACACTGTACTCTCCAGGATATTGATGTTTCAAAATCTTACGAAATTCAGAGGAAGTTGTTTTAGAGAACGCCTTATCATTGATCAAAACTTCTAGATTTTTGGTATTTGATGTCACTTCAATATCAACTGGTGTGACAGCGACTTTCCAATCTGGAAAAATCAAATATTTTCGACCAGCCTTCACCATAGTATCCCCAGATAAAAGGTCTTTTTGTTGATGAGGGACTGTCGAGGAGGGACGATGATAACGTAAATCAGAAGTTTTTATAGGTTTTTTAGTGTCACTCCATACCTCATACTGAAGAGAGGCCTCAAAATCATGACCAGCCACTTTCAAATAGCGCTCTGCCACAGCTTTTCTAGAATAATACTGACTTCCTAATAAAAAAACTGATAAGAAAAGGACACTAAATATCATCAGCGTAGTCAGAATGCCCCACTGAAAAGTGGTCAGTTTTCTTTTCTTTGATGGTTGAGATAAAAATGGTGTGATGGTTGTTAATTGAAATTGATTCGCTTTCGCTATTTGAAATTCTTCTATAGACGGCTTACGCCCAACGTACTTTTCAAAAGCATCCAACCATTCCATTTGTGCTTTCTGTACAGATACAGTTTGATGAGATAATTCCTCAAGCGAGAAGCCCTTTTTCTTCGCCTGTTCAAATTCTGGAAAATAAGGATCTCTCCCATGAGCCTCACGAAAGGCTGATAACCATTTATCTTTATTGCTCATATTGCCTTACCGTTTAATAAAAACTAATAAGATTAGAAAAAAGATTTGCCACGTATTCAGCAGCAATGGTTGAAGCAATTAAACCAAAAATGAACATCACCACAGCATTGACCAAAATAGCTAGAATATATTTATAAAACATGTCCATTTCAGAAACATCTCGTGAATGCGCTAGAGCAAAGACGCTTGCTATGCCAAATAAAACAATGCTAGCAATCACCAACAAACTAGACAAACTATAAACACCAATAAGAGTAAACAAGCTTGCTAATCCCATCAATAAAACGTTAATTGAAAAAAGACGACCATACCATTCAATACTTTTAGCAAACGTAAATTCTGCATCACGATACACTAAACGCTTCGCTACAAAGCCTGAAAAGACAACAGAGAAAATATACAAACCTGAAGCTACAAAAATCGCGATAAAAGCAGAAAAACCTACTGGATTTGATGCTGTCTGTGCTTGATTAAATAATGAGCTGAGGTTATTTTGAAAGCTTGCACCTGTACTCCCTATTTTTCTAGCCACAATAAAAATGGTTAAAGTATAAAATAAGGTTAGAAATCCAAGTGCTATCCATCCATTATAAGCATTGGTCTCAACTTCTGATGTTGGAGATTTCCATGCCGAAAGTAACCATTTCCAAAAATCACCTGCTGTTTTTTTAGTTTGCTGCTGAAATTCAGGGTTTAACACAGGAGAGGGTTTTCCTACTTGGGCATTCATAGTCTGTTGAGTCGGAACCTGCTGAGAACTAGCATATACTTGTTGATTTAGCTGCACAGTGTTAGAAGATGGAATTGGCTCCTCAGCAACATCATAAATAGGCGACGTCACTGATTCTACTAAAGGGGATTCCTCTTGAAAATCTCCATTAGCTAGAGCTTGTGCAATTTCCACATCGGTTGCTGCTCTTCCATTGATAGCCTCAAAATATTCCAACCAATCTGTCTTTTTCATCTTTTTCTCCTTTAGTTTGACAATAAAATTTCCTTTATTATATAATTTTTATTCGCCTTTTTCAATATCATCAGCTATCCTAAAAATTTAAAAAGAAAAAACTGATCTGATTATTAGAAAATCAATCTAACAATCAAATCAGCTTATGAAATCTCAAATATTTCTTATTTTGCTTCAATCAAACCTAACTCGCCATCCTCGCGACGATAGAGAACCTTAGTCGCATTGTCTTCAGCATCAGTGTAGATGAAGAAATCATGTCCCAATAAATCCATTTGAAGAAGGGCTTCTTCAACATCCATTGGTTTTAAATTGACATGTTTTGTCCGAACGACTTGAAGTCCTGTTTCCTCTTCAACAACCTCAGCTTCAAACTCTGTTGTGAAGACTTGTCCAGCGGATACTTTCTCACGATGCTTTTTAGCAATTTTTGTTTTATTCTTACGAATCTGACGTTCAATCTTGTCAACAACGAGGTCAACTGAGCCATACATATCTTGAGAAACATCCTCTGCACGAAGTGTGAGTGAATCAAGCAAAATAGTTACTTCCACTTTTGCAGTTTTTTCACGATAAACTTTCAAGTTCACGCGCGCATCCAACTCTTGATCAGCATGGAAATATTTCTCGACTTTGCTAAGCTTAGATTCAACATAGCTGCGGATAGCATCTGTTACTTCAATGTTTTCACCACGAATACTATATTTAATCATAAGATACCTCTTTCTTGTGCTTTAGCACTTTCTTTACACTCTTATTATAACGCTTTCACGAAAAATTGCAAGCGTTTTTTATCTTGAAAGAGAAAAACTTTTGATTTTTTTCACATTTTTTTCAGTAAAGAGCGTTTTCATTAGAGCGATTGTACTTCCTGTTGTATAAATATCATCTACAATAAGTATTTTACTGGGTAAAGCTTGATGTTTTCTTAATCTAAATATCTGATGACTAGCTAAACGCTCTTGTTTTGTTTTACTCGATTGCTTTTTAGAGTCCTTTTTTAACACCAAGTTTTGATAGGGTAATCCTGCAAACTCTAAAAGAGCTGTTACTTGATTAAATCCTCTCTCTTGATAGCGCTCTTCACTCACAGGAACTGGCACAATAGTGTAGCCTTTATATTTCTTTAAAACTTGCTTTAACTCCCTTGAAAAAACAGCAGCAAGATGGTAATCACCTTGAAATTTAAAGCGGCTAAAATACTCTTTCATTTGCTTGTCATAGACATAGAGTGCTTCATGTGCAACTAGCTCTCCCTTCTTTTCCCACATTAAGCAATCTTGACAAACTGAATCTTGATGAGCTCGAAAACATCTTAGACAATGCTTGCCAGTAATTCTTTGAAATTGATTTTTACACTCTTGACAACTATTGTTTCTTTCTGAGCGTAACAGAAAAATATCTAGAAAACCTATTTGATAAGAAATTTCTTGATGACATAGTAAGCAAAGCATCAAAACCCACCTTTTTTATTCATAACTTTAATCTCATGAATCGCTTTTTTCATTGCTCGGCTAATACCATCATGAAAAAAGAGCAATTCTCCATAAGGGCGCTCACTTGCCCGTCCTACTCTTCCCGAAATCTGAACCAAAGAAGACGATTGAAATAAACGATGATTTGCCTCTAGTACAAAAACATCGACACATGGAAAGGTCACTCCCCGTTCTAAAATTGTTGTGGCAACTAGGACATTCAACTTCCCTGTTCTAAATGCTTCAACTTGCTCTGAGCGTGTTAGTGTTTGACTAGAAACAAAACCTATAGCTTCTTTGGGATACAGCTGTGATAAGAGCTTAACAAAATGACTCCCTTCTTCAATATTAGGATAAAAAATTAAGAGAGGGTAACCTGTTTTTCTTTGTCGTTCAAAATAATAACGCCATTTTTTAGAAAGTCTTTGCTTTTGTCTCAACTTCTTCCAATCTCCTAGCCAAACGGTTTTAGGAACCACTAAGGGATGACTATGAAATCGTCTTGCTAAATCCACCTTTTTGATAACTTTTTTTCTCACTTGTTTATCTAGTTCATCTGTTGAAGTAGCAGTCAAAAAGACTTTCACTCCTTCTTTTTTCAAACTACTGTCCACGGCATGATAGAGCATTTTATTATCGACAAAAGGAAAGGCATCCACTTCATCTATAATGATTAGGTCAAAGGCTCGATAAAATTTCAAAAGTTGGTGAGTCGTCGCAATAACCAAAGGACTTCTAACATAGCGCTCGCTCTCACCATGTAAAAGAGAAATAGGACAGGAAAAATCCTTACTCAACCGTTTATATAACTCAACGCAAACATCACGCCTGGGGCTAACTAAGGCAATGGCATGCCCCTTTTTTAACTCTTGATTTAAGGTCTGATAAATCATTTCTGTTTTACCTGCACCTGTGACAGCATGAACTAAAATCGCTTCTTTTTGATCCACTGCTTTTAAAAGAACGTCTGATACTTCTTTTTGATAAGGTGTCAGTTGGCCTTTCCAAATCAGATAATCGTTTTTTGGAAAAACATCTTGCTTAAAATAATAGATAGGCTCTCCTTCAGTCACCCTTCCAAAGACCAAACAAACCCGACAATACTTTTTTCCACTAGGCAAAACATACTTGACCTGATTAGCGCAACGGCCACACCACCATTGACCTCTTTTCTTCTTTAGGGCGGGAAGCTGACTTGCTAATTCTTGCTCCTCTAAGTTTAGTTGAGATTTAACAAACCAGCGACCGTATTTATTTTCTAACATTTCCATCACTATTTTATTCGTTATCTCTTTGTCAAATGAGCTAAAAAATTGTAAAATTTTCTTATGAACTATAAAACTATCAAACAAAACGGCTCTGCCGAGGAAGAAATTAAAAAATCACGGTTTATTTGTCAGCTTAAACGGATTAATAGCGAAGAAGAAGGACGAGACTTCATCGCTCAAATCAAAAAAGAACACTACAAAGCCACTCATTCCTGCTCTGCTATGATTATTGGCGAAGACGGCCAACTCAAACGCTCTAATGACGACGGAGAACCTAGCGGCACTGCTGGTGTTCCTATGTTAACCGTTTTGGAAAAACAAGGGATCACTAATGTTGTTGCTGTTGTCACACGTTATTTTGGTGGGGTTAAACTGGGGGCCGGAGGGCTTATTCGCGCTTATGCAGGTAGCGTTGCCAATGGCTTGCGTGAAATTGGTATTGTTGAAGTAAAAGAATTACAAGGCTTAAAAATTGAACTCACCTATCCCCAATATCAAAATTTCTCCAACTTTTTACAAAGCGAAGGCTTACAAGAATTTGATCCTGATTTCTCTGTCAACGTCACAACTCAGATTTATCTAGACGATGAAAAAGTTACCGAAGTGTCCAATAAACTCATCGAATTCTATCATGGGAAGGTCGTGATTGAAAAAGGTGATAAAAAATTAGTCGAACTTCCTATCCCAACTAACTGATAACTTCTCTTTATCACGGTGATAAAAAATAAGTATTTTACTTTATATCTTATAGGGACTATACTGATATCTATAAACTATTATCGAGGTAAAGCACATGACAAAAATTTATCAAAATATCACAGAATTGGTTGGAAAAACTCCTATTATCAAATTAAATCATCTCGTACCTGAAGGTGCAGCCGATGTTTATGTCAAACTAGAAGCTTTTAACCCAGGGTCTTCCGTTAAAGATCGTATTGCCTTAGCCATGATCGAAGATGCTGAAAAAGCGGGAACTATCAAACCAGGAGACACCATTGTTGAGCCAACAAGTGGAAATACAGGAATTGGGCTAGCTTGGGTCGGAGCTGCTAAAGGATATAAAGTTATCATCGTCATGCCTGAAACTATGAGTGTCGAGCGTCGAAAAATCATTCAAGCTTACGGGGCAGAGTTGGTTCTAACTCCAGGTAGCGAAGGGATGAAAGGAGCAATTGCTAAAGCTCAAGAAATTGCAGAAGAAAAAAATGGATGGGTTCCTTTCCAATTTGTCAATCCTTCTAACCCTAAAATTCACGAAGAAACAACAGGTGTTGAAATCATTGAAGCATTTGGAGAAACAGGACTAGATGCTTTTGTTTCTGGAATTGGAACTGGCGGAACAATTTCTGGTGTTTCCCACGTTTTGAAAAAAACTAATCCTGATGTCAAAATTTATGCCGTTGAAGCTGATGAGTCAGCAGTTCTCTCAGGTGAAGCTCCTGGACCACATAAAATCCAAGGAATCTCAGCTGGCTTCATCCCAGAAACACTTGATACAGATGCTTATGACCAGATTATTCGTGTAAAGTCAGATGATGCTCTTGCAACAGGACGTGCAATTGGAGGTAAAGAAGGTTTCCTTGTGGGAATTTCTTCTGGAGCAGCCATCCATGCAGCACTCGAAGTGGCAAAAGAATTAGGAGCTGGTAAAAAAGTACTTGCAATTTTAGCTGATAATGGTGAACGCTATCTCTCTACAGCTCTCTATGATTTTGAAGTGTAGTATATTATGAAGTAAGGTATTTATCCTTACTTTTTTTATGCAAAGAAAACAAAACTCAGGCTAGAAATCTAGCCTGAGTTTATTAATCTTTATTCAAATGCTCTAGAGCTTCCTTAGTCCAAATTGGTAAGTGTTCCTCTAAAGGTTTAAATCCAATCTTATAGCGACTATTTGAAAAACGGTGACGATGTTGAAAGTGATGCTTTTCCTCCTCAAGTGTTCGAAGGGAGAGACTAGCTTTTTGAGTAAATTCATCAAAATCAACCACTTGAACCAGCACATCTTGCCCAACACTTAAGACATGGTAAATATTGTCAATATAACCTGTCTTAATTTCTGATATATGAATCAAACCCATCGTACCATTTTCAAGACTGACAAAGGCACCATAAGGCTTAATCCCTGTAATGGTTCCTCTGACTTTTTGACCAATTTTCATTAGTCCACAACCTCTACACCAAGAATAACAACATCTTCTTTTGGCTTATCGGCACTATCTGTTTCCACTGCGGAAATGGCATCTAGCACTTCAAATGAAGCCTCATCTGCTAACTGACCAAAAACAGTGTGGCGACGATCTAGGTGAGGAGTGCCACCATTAACATAAACCTCAGCAATTTCTTTTGGCCATCCGCCACGCTCTAACTCCTTAGCATTATAAGGGAAGTTTTTATTTTGAACAATAAAGAATTGACTGCCGTTAGTATTTGGTCCTGCGTTTGCCATGGAAAGAGCCCCACGTAAATTATACAATTCTTCTGAAAATTCATCTTCAAAGCTCTCGCCGTAGATGGACTCTCCTCCCATCCCTGTTCCTGTTGGGTCACCACCTTGAATCATAAAATCTTTAATAATGCGGTGGAAAATGACACCGTCATAGTAGCCATCTTTTGACAAAGCAATAAAGTTTGCTACTGTTTTAGGGGCTTGTTCAGGGAATAATTTAACGACTAAATCACCGTGATTCGTTTTAATAGTGGCTTTTGGACCATTGTGCGCTTCTAAGTTTAATTGTGGAAAGTTTAATTCTTTTTCTACCATACCTAATTTCTCCAAGGCATTAAAAATGCCATCTTCTTCTACTTTATCGGTTACATAATCTGCTTTTTCTTTTAGCTCATTGACAGCATTTCCCATGGCAATTTTTAAACCAGCATAATCAAAAATTTCCATATCATTTGGACCGTCTCCAAATACTAAAAGATTAGCAGGAGTTAATTGTTCCTTTTCTAGAACTGAATTAACGCCAGAAGCTTTCGATATCCCCAATTGAACGACATCTGATGAGTGCTTGTGCCATGGAACTAAGCGAACTTGCTCAGCTAACTCTTTTGGCAATACCAAGTTATCATTGTCTTCTGAGAATGTCCACATATGATAGACATCATTGGTCAGATGAAAGTCTGGATCGACATCACACATGCCATAAACAGGCATCATGGCATCATCAATCAAGCGACAACGGCTAGAAACAACTGGCTTGTCTTTTCCTGCAAATCCATATTCAATTCCTATCTCACGACACCATTTGACATATAATTTAGTAATTTCTGGTGCCAAGGGTTGATTGACAATTTCCTGACCTTTTTTGTCCCGAACATAACTACCATTAATCGTTACAAAATAATCAGGATCTAAGTCACGAATCTCAGGAACAATACCATACATGGCACGTCCTGAAGCAATCCCTGTCAGAATTCCTTTTGCCTTTAAACTGTTAAAAACAGCCGTAACAGATTCTGGCATATAGCCTGTATCTTTGACTCGTAAGGTATCATCAATATCAAAAAAGACAGCTCTTATTTTTTTAGCTTTATACTTTGTCTTTGCATCCATATCGCTTCTCCTTTTATTCGCTCCTACTTATTATAACATGGATTTTAATCTTGTGGGACCAAATGATGTTGAAAAGCATAGACAACTGCTTGTGTGCGGTCATCTACCTCTAGTTTGGCTAGAATATTTGAAACATGTGTTTTTACTGTTTTTAAGGAGATAAAAAGCTCATCTGCAATAGTTTGGTTATCATATCCTTTCGCTAATAAGGCTAATATATCGCGTTCTCTAGCCGTAAGAGACTGATGAAGTTCTGGATGGTTTTGATAATCCTTAATTTTTTTATCTACCTCTGTTTCAATCGCTAATTCACCACAGCTAACCTTACGAATCGCATTTAAAATTTCAGCAGCGCTAGAAGTTTTTAACATATAGCCCTTAGCTCCTGCTTTAATCACGGGATAAATTTTTTCATTATCAAGATAAGAAGTTAGAACTAAAATATTAGCTTCTTTCCATTTTTTTAAAATAGCCAAAGTAGCTTCAACACCATTCATCTCAGGCATGACAAGATCCATCACCACAACATCTGGTTTTAAAGCAAGAGCAAGCTCAATGCCTGCTTTACCATCGCTCGCCTCACCAATAACCTCAATATCAGGTTGTAAATTCAGAAAACTCTTTAACCCCATTCTAACCATCTCATGATCATCTATCAAAATAATCTTAGTTATCTCCATTCTTTTCTCCTTCTACTAAGGGAATGCGTATATCCATCGAAACTCCCCTATCTTTTGCAGACATCAACTTAATTGTTCCTGCCATATCTTTAACTCGATCTTCAATATTTTTTAAACCGTAACTGAGCTCTCTTACTTGGGCTAAATCAAAGCCTTTTCCATTATCGACCATCTTTAGCTGGATATGATTTTCTGTCTGATTCAGGTAAACTTCTAGACAAGTAGCATCTGCATGGCGTAGCGTATTACTAATAAATTCTTGAGCAATCCTAAAAAGATTCGCCTCAATGGTCTTTGGAAGCTTGGTGACATTTTCATGGTAAACCACTTCAATCTCACTTTTGTCTGTCAATTCCTTTAGAATCATTTCAAAACCTTGAGAAAGGGTCTTACCCTCTAATTCAGTGGGTCTCAAATGCAACAAGAGAACCCTAAGATCACTTTGAGCCTTATTGATAATCCCCTCAATACCAATTAACTGCTCATTTAACTGCTCCTTGTCCAAAAAATCCAAGCTAGTTGCTAGACCCGATACCATCATAGCAGAGGCAAACAACTCTTGACTAACAGTATCATGGAGATCCCTTGCAATCCGTTTTCGTTCTTTTTGAATAATCTCTTGCTTGTCAATAATCTCTAAATTGACCGTGTTTTGCAAATTCATGGTTAACTGATTCATCTTATCGGATAATAAGGTCACTGTTTTTCCCAAATCTGTATCATCTTGTTTAGAAATCGGCTTGTTATTTAAAATATGACGAAGGTCTTTATTCAGCAGCCTTTTGGAATTATAATCTGCCACAATGGAAACAAAAAGCAGCATCGCTGTCAATGAAACCGTCAACAAAATAATAGAAAAAATGAATTGCTGTAAGGCAAAAAAATCTTCTGAGATGGTCTTGATGGTGAGTCCAAAACTATCAAGGATGACAGAAACAATGCAAAAGACTGTCACACTAGCATAGAAAAAGAGCAATAAAATCTGACTTTTTTTCATGCTCTCACCACCTCAGTTTGACCTGCAATAATATTAATCACGACTTTTACCTTTTTCACGGCATCTGGGTAGCCACTACTCTGTAATTTGATAGCCTCATTACGCAAGTCATAATCAGTTTGATCGAGAAAACTAATATTACCATAAATACAACTCAAATCCAATTTTACTCCCACATCAACAGGAACGATAATCTTTGTTGGCCCATAGACTTTACGAATAACAATAACATTGTCACAACCTGTCAAAATAACATCATTCAAATTAATGACATCTGTCCCACTTAAGCGAATGACATTAATATCATCAAAAACATAAGAATCATTATCCAGATGCATCTGATAGCCAATCCATTGATGCGGATTATGACGTAAAGCAACTCCATTTTCAACAAAGTGTAAAATCGCTTCACGATTTTTTTTCTTAACTTGAGCAAAATGATTGATAACAGTGTAAGCAACAGCTAATAACAAACCAGCAATCACATAAGGATTTAACATGACAATCATAAACAAAATCAACAAACTAGTCGTCAACCAAAAATTGATTTTATCTCCTAAGTTATAAAATTTTAAAGCAATAAAGGTTAATACTAAAATTAGAACAAAGCGTGACACACTATTTGCTAAAATTGTGACAGCTGCCATTGTTAACAAGAGGGCTTCTGCCAATAAAAATAATTGAAACTTTCTCATAGGACTCCCTTCAATTTATTATTGTAACAAAAGGCTTTCATCTTTTCATCCGTCAGAAGTCTGAAAAAATAAAACAACCCAATCTCATTACAAGTTATAGTCTTATCTAAACATAAACTGAGACTTGATTTGAACATAAAAAGCTTTTAGAAAAATCTAAAAGCTTCTATATTCACTACTCAGTTGAACTACTTTCTGTATCTGTACTAGAGTCTGTTTCAGTCATTGTCGTATCTGTACTAGAATCCGAACTGGTCTTAGAATGAGAACTAGATGATGAACTTGAACTGCTACTTGCGCTCTCACTGTAGCTTTGTACTTCCTCTGTACTAGAGGAGTCTTCAGTTTCCTCTGACAAGTACAAGGTAATATTATCATTTGAACCTAGGCTAAACTGCTCCCCATAATAAGGATAGTGAGCATACACAATGGCTTGACTAGAGGGATTACTAATATCTGTTTTAATTCGAGATGACTTTATTCCTAAATCTTGTAGAATACTCTTAGCATCCGCGTAAGTCATCCCAACCAGATTTGGAATAGATACCATGTCTTCAACTGCTACTTTAAATACAATTTGGTCACTTCCGTTTACAGTAAATGTATTATTTGCGGAAGGAGTTTGATCAATAATTGTTCCTTCTGTGTACTCACTCGTGGAAACTTCTTTTTTAACAATACGGCTCTCATCTATACCATATTCTGATATTAACTCACTTTTTACTGTTTCATAGTCTTGTCCCACATAATCTTTTAAAGTTATCCCACTAATCCCTTTAGAAACAGTGATGCCAACAGTAGCACCAGATTTTCGGGAAGTTCCTGCTTTAGGATCCGTAGAGATGACTATCCCCGACTCCACACTGTCACTAGCTGATTCTGAAACCGTTCCTACTATAAATCCCTGTGCTTCCAGTTCTGATTTCGCCGCTTCCAATGTTTTACCAGTGACATCTGGAACTTGAACAGTAGAGGGACCAGTAAAAGCAAAATAAGCAAAAGCAGCTGAACTAGCTAAAACCAAGAAAAGTAACATGGTTAACATAGCTCTTAGGAAGCCACGCTTTTTCTTTTTAACAGGTTTCTTGGAAGTTTTTGTAGTAGCGTTTTCAGCCTCTGGCAAAGCATCCAGTGCTTTATCGGAACCTAGCTTTTTATTGGACTGTGTTTTTAACAGTTGATCCCTACTGGTTATGGCTGTGCTAGGCTCAGCTTTAGGTAAAATTCGTGTGTCAGTCTGATCTTCAAATTTTACTTTAGCTTCTTTAGCTCGACTAGGATGTAAACACGTCCGTAAATCCATCAGCATATCCATCGTTGACTGATAACGATTCGTTAATTTTTTAGCAGTTGCTTGAATAACGACATTCTCCAATGGTTGAGGAACAGTAGGATTTTCGGATAAAATTGATGGTAGAGGTTTTTGAAAATGTTGCAACGCTATCGTGACAGCACTATCACCATCATAAGGAATGTGCCCCGTCAACATTTCAAACAACATAATCCCCATAGCATAAATATCACTTTGAACTGTTGCCTTCGAGCCTCTAGCTTGCTCAGGTGATAAATAATGCACACTTCCTAACATCGAATTAGTCTGGGTTAAACTCGTCTCTGCAAAAGCAACAGCAATACCAAAATCAGTTACCTTAGCATGCCCGTCTCGTGTTAACAAGACATTTTGTGGTTTTAAATCCCTGTGGATAATCCCTTTTTGATGGGCTAAAGTCATAGCAGACAAGACTTCTTGCATTATCCTGACAGCGACTTGATTAGAAAGCGGAGCATGATCTTGCAGATATTTCTTTAAGTCCTCGCCATCAACATATTCCATTACTAAAAATTGCTGACCGTCTTCTTCACCAATATCACGAATCGACACAATATTAGGATGATCCAATTCAGCCATGGCACGTGCCTCACGCTGAAATCGTGTCACAGCAACCTGATCTGTTTGATAATTTGTCCGAAGAACTTTAATAGCTACTTCTTCATTATCCAGAATCAAATCATTTGCCAAATATACATCAGCCATGCCTCCACGACCGATTGATTTAAGAATACGGTAACGCCCAGCAAATAATTTGCCAATCTGGATCATTACTCATCCTCACTTTCAACTTCTACGAGAGCAACTGTAATATTATCAAAACCTCCTGCTTGATTGGCTTTATCAATGAGTGTCTGAGCTTTGGTATCTAAGGTCATTTCTGAATTTTGAAGAATCTCTGTGATTTCTTGCGAAGACACCATATTGGTTAGACCGTCACTATTCATCAAAATAAGATCCCCTGATAAGAGCCCTACTTCCTCTAAATCAACCTCAACAGGATTGGCTTGTCCGATGGACTGTGTGATAATATTTTTTTGAGGATGTACCTCTGCTTCTTCTGGAGTAATTTGACCAGCTTTAACCAAAGCGTTCACCAAAGAATGATCACTCGTTAACTGTGTATAAGATTGATCTCTAATGAGGCTGATACGAGAATCTCCAACATGAGCATAAACCAAGTGACTACCAATAATAGCCGCTGCTTCTACAGTTGTCCCCATACCTTTAAACTCTTCATCTTGTCCTAACTCATGAACGCGACGATTCACCACGTCAACCATCATTCTAAGCCAGTCCATGATGCTGTTTGGGTCTTGATAATCAGTATCTACCCATGCACAACCAAATTCTGTTACAGTCAATTCGCTAGCGATATTCCCCGCTCTGTGTCCACCCATGCCATCGGCTAAAACGATCAGTGTAACCCCTGATTTATTAACATATTTATTAACATAGTCTTGATTACTTGAACGTTTTTGTCCAATATCTGTTAAAACTGAAATTTTCATACTATGATTATTCTGACTAGGTCAGGTTCCTCCTTCAACAGTTTATAGTTTTTTTCTTAGCTGAGCTATGAAAAAACCATCTGTCATAAATTGTTCAGGTGTGATCATTAAACAACCTTCCACAACAATCTCTGATTTGGGATGTTTAAGTGCTACTTGTTCAAAATCAGGGTGCTGTTCTAAAAATTTGGCGATCACATCTTGATTTTCCTCGTTAAAAATAGTACAAGTGCTATAGGTTATTATACCACCTTTTTTTAGTGTTTGACAAACGCTAGATAGGATTTCCAATTGAATTTTCTGTAAAGACAGAAAATCTTGATTATCTTTATTATATTTAATATCTGGTTTACGACGAATAAGACCAATCCCAGAGCAGGGAGCATCAACTAAAATTTTATCAAAATGTTCTTTTGGAAAATGTGCATGCACTTGCGTTGCATCTAACTTTTGTGTGCTAATCTTATCGGCTACTCCCATTCGTTGAGCATTTTCATTTACGAGAGCTAATTTATGATCATAGAGATCAAGCGCTGTAATATGACCGCTGGTTAGATAAGAAGCCATATGAACCGTTTTTCCACCTGGTGCGCTACAAGCATCAAGCATGGTCTCCCACCCCTCTATTTCTAAAGTAGGTGCTACCAACTGGCTCGTTTCATCTTGGATAGTTATTTGTCCATTTTTAAAGGCTTGACTAGCTGCAAAATGTCCTGATGATTTGACTAAGCCTACCGGTGACAAGATGGACTTTTCTGACTGGGTAGCCTGTGCCAAGTACTCCAAATCCGATACCTTTGCAACACGAACACTAGCTTTATTTCTAACAAATAAACTCTTAAAAATAGCTTCTGCCCGCTCTACCCCAAACTGCTCAATCAATTTTTTTACTAACCAAACCGGCAAAGAATATTGGATGGAATAGCGCTTATTGATACGTTTAATCGTTGAAAAGTCTCTAACACCTTCACGCTCAATGCGGCGTAAGACAGCGTTAACCAGTTTCTCTACACCTTTTTTATTCCCACGATTTTTAGCAATGGTAACCGCATCATTTACAATGGCATGATTAGGGACCTTATCTAAGTAAAGCATTTGATAGAGACTCAGTAACAAAAGGGTGTAAACCCATGGCTCCAAGCGGTCACGATCCTCAATA
Source organism: Streptococcus sp. SGI.013 (assembly GCF_050315295.1). NCBI lineage: Bacteria > Bacillati > Bacillota > Bacilli > Lactobacillales > Streptococcaceae > Streptococcus > Streptococcus sp. SGI.013. Next base: position 87,270 of record NZ_JBNPOS010000002.1, on the reverse strand, counting down.
AAATAAGCTAGATGCCATTCTAACGTCAGTTTTCTAGCAACTGTCCCATAAACAATCTCAGTAACCAAACCTTTATCTTTATCAGATAGGTGTGATTGTGTTAACTGCTTATTCAGAGCGATATTAGAATACGCTCCATCTCTAAAAACTTCTTCTAAAATCTGAAGCGCCTGTCCACGACTTGTCTTTTTCCAATCACTGGCCAAATTGATCACCTACTTGTATCTCACGCCCAACACCATTTAAAAAGTCCACAACTGCCATCTTAGGCTTACCAGCAGGCTGTACTGTTTTCAGCGATAAAGCGCCATTTCCTGCTGCTACAATTAGACTCTTCTTGGTTTTTTCAATCACCTGACCAGGAATCCCTTCCCCTTCAACTGGAGTGGCTTCATAAATTTTAAAGCGTTTTCCTTGATAAAGCGTATGAGCTACTGGCCACGGGTACATCCCTCTAATCTGATTAAAGAGCTCACGCGAACTCTTTGACCATTCCAAACTTTCCTCTTCTGCTGTGATATTAGGAGAAAACGTAGCCTGACTCTCATCTTGAGGCTCAGGCTTCAAATGACCTGCTATATAATCTGGAAGGGTAGCAAGAAGCAAATCACGTCCAACCACTGCTAATTTGGCAAACATGGTCCCAACATTATCCTCATCTGTGATGGGAATGGCACGTTTTGAAATCATATCTCCGGCATCCATCTTCTTAACCATCTCCATAATGGTCACTCCTGCTTCTTTTTCCCCATTAATAATTGCATAGTGAATTGGGGCTCCTCCACGGTATTTGGGTAGAAGCGAAGCATGTACGTTAACTGAAAATGAAACAGATTGCAAGAGTTTTTCTGGTAAAAACTGTCCAAAAGCTGCTGTCACAATCCCATCTGCACCTAGCGCCATCAACTCATCCATCTCTGGACTGCCTGATAGTTTTTCTGGTTGATAGATTGGCAAACCTTTTTCAAGTGCCAACTCTTTGACAGGCGTCATCTTTATTTCTCTTTTACGTCCCACTGCGCGATCAGGTTGTGTCACCACAGCTAAAATCTGATAGTCTGAATGTGATAACAAGCCATCTAGGACCGTCGCAGAAAAATCTGGTGTTCCCATAAAAATCAATTTTGTCATGTCATACCTCTAAATTCTTTTTTCTATTATACCACAGCCATGTATTAGACAAAATTCTGTGGCTCATGGTCAATAATCAAGCGTAAATCTTTTTGACCTGGAAGTTGAGTCCAAGCTAAAATCTGATTTAGAGCCTCCTCCAAATGATCCTCAAAACGATACTTGATCATGACTTGATAATGGTAAAGGTTGTGGGTTCTTGCAATAGGTTTTGGAGCTGGTCCTAAAAACTTGGCTTGCAAAGACAGATGTTCTTTCAACAAGGCTAGTACCTCGTAACTTTTTTGCGTCACCACTCCTTCATCTTTATGAGATAAGGTCAGTCCAACCGTATAGTAGTAGGGAGGATACTGCATTTGATGGCGAATAGCCATCTCATGACGATAAAATGCCTCATAGTCCTGCTCTTTTGCTAGGGCAATGGCATAATGCTTTGGATTATAAGTTTGAATAAGAACTTCGCCAGCCTTGTCTGCACGACCAGCACGACCAGCTACTTGCGTTAAAAGTTGAAAAGTACGCTCACTCGATCTAAAATCTGGCAGATTTAAAGCCGTATCGGCATTTAAAACTCCTACTAAGGTCACATTAGGAAAATCCAAGCCCTTAGCAATCATCTGAGTTCCCAATAAAATATCAGCCTCTCCTTTTCCAAACTGATCCAGCAAAGTCTCATGAGCCCCTTTTTGACGCGTTGTATCAACATCCATTCGGATGATCCTAGCATTAGGAAAAGCTTCTAATAACTCATCATAAGCCTTTTGAGTGCCTGTTCCATAATAACGGATACTTCTAGAATGACAATTAGGGCATAGCCTTGGGATAGACTTTTCATAAGCACAGTAATGGCAATTCATCGTCTTGGTATCCATGTGGAGCGTCAAGGAAATATCACAATTAGGACAAGTATCTACATAAGCACAATCACGGCACATGACAAAACTGGAATAACCACGTCGATTTAGCATTAAGACAATCTGCTCTTTCTTAGCCAAACGCTCTCCTATTTTTTCTAACAAAGGAGGCGTGAAATTAGAGAGCTCTTGTTGTCCAATATAGTCCCTAAAATCAACAATAGCCACATCTGGAATCTGCGCCAAAGGATTGGCACGCTTGGTCAGTAAAAGATGACGATAGACGCCTTTACTGGCGCGTGCACGACTTTCAATACTTGGTGTTGCACTCCCTAAAACCAAACTAGCCCCATGATAATTGGCACGTAAAATAGCAACATCACGAGCATGATATCTAGGATTAGACTCTTGTTTATAGGAGGATTCATGCTCCTCGTCAATTATAATGGCACCAATATTATCTAAGGGCGCAAAGATTGCAGATCTAGCTCCAACTACTACTTGAGCCTCCTTATTTTTTATCTTGCGCCATTCATCATATTTCTCACCATCAGACAAGCCTGAGTGTAAAATCGCTACCTTTTCTCCAAATCGAGAAATAAAACGCTTCGTCATCTGAGGGGTTAGAGAAATCTCAGGAACCAGGACAATCGCTGTTTTCCCCATCTTCAGTACCCGATCAATAACATGAAGATAGACTTCTGTTTTGCCACTACCAGTAATCCCTTGTAAGAGAGTCGGACGATTTTCTCCTACTTGAGAAAGGATGGCTTTAACCGCTTGATTCTGCTCTTCATTTAAGGCAAGGAAAGTCTCTTTTTCTATCCCCTCAAAATAGATATCACTGCGGTTAACAGCAACCTCTACCACCTCTAGTAAACCTTCTTTGACAAAATAAGTCACTACATCACGAGAAAATAAGTCATATAATTCCTTTAAGGTTCCCTTATAAGAAGATTTTAGTAGAAGATAGTCCTTTAACTGCTGACGTTTCTTCGCCCGATTACTAATAGTGTGCTCCTGTAATCTAGACACCCTAACTTGATAGTGTTTTTCAGTTTTAATCGTTTGCTTATCTTTTGCCAGATAAGTCACCTTGATTTTCCCTTGGCTAACGAATTGCGCTGCTTTCTCTCTTAAAACAGGTGATAAGTCTGAAAATAAAATACCCGATTTTCCTTTAAAAAGTACACTCCTGTCCTCCTCGGATAAGATTTCTTCAGCTTCTAACCATTTGTCGTAGGTTGACTGTAGTAGATTTGGCAACATGGCTTTTAAGATGGAGATTTTATAAGAAAAAACAGTTTTTCTCATTTGATCTGCTAAAAAGAGCTGTTCTTGGCTCAAAACTGGTTCTAAATCAAGAACCTCACCAATCGTTTTTAACTCTTTCCCCTCATTGTCCTCCAAACCAACCACAAATCCTTGTAAAAGCCGATTGCCACGTCCAAATGGAACATGAACACGCATTCCCTCAGCAATAAAAGTCCCTTCTGGAACAAGGTAAGAGAAGGGTTTATCCGTCTGCTGTAGTGGAATATCCACAATAACTTTAGCAATTTTAGGCATCTCTCTCCTCCTATTCTTCCTTTAGCGATTGAATTGAAAAATCTAAGATTGAAACAACCTTAGATTTTTTCTCCTTCTTCTTCTTTTTCTTTTGCAATCTGTTCTTTGATTTTACGTTCTTCCTCTTCTGCTGCTAAGCGAGCCTCCTCTGCACGACGGCGGACAGCTTGACGCTTAGACTCTGGATCTGGATGAACTACAACATTACCAGACTCAATTTCCTCTAAGGCACGCAAGGTAGATTTCACAGATTTGAACTCTTGAGTAGGCTCTGCACCTGCTTCTAATTCATGTGCGCGTTTTGCTTGTAAAATTACAAGAGAGTACTTTGATGGTACCTTGTCCAACAACTTATCAATAGACGGTTTTAACATCATAACTTTTTACCACTTTTCTATTTTTATCTTTTTGTCTCAATAGCAACCATATCCGTATAACGTCCGATGACACGATCAACACGAAAATGTTCTGCTTCAATAATACGTTTCACACGCTCCGCTGCTAAAGGAACCTCATCGTTAACAACGGCATAATCATACTCACGCATCAAGGCAATCTCTTCTTTAGCACGTTCAATACGTTGGTGAATGACATCTGCGCTATCTGTACCACGTCCAACAAGACGACCTTTTAATTCTTCTAAATCAGGTGGCGTTAAAAAAATAAAGACACCATCTGGCACTTTTGATTTAACTTGAAGCGCTCCTTGTACTTCAATTTCAAGGAAAACATCAATCCCTTTATCTAAGGTCTCATTGACATAGGTTAAGGGCGTGCCATAATAATTTCCAACATACTCAGCATACTCTAACATCTGCCCTTGCTTGATGAGTTCTTCAAACTCTTCGCGCGTACGGAAATGATAGTCTACACCATCAACCTCACCTGGACGTTGTGGACGTGTCGTCATTGATACTGAATATTCAAATTTATTGCCTGGGTGACTAAAAATTTCTTGTCTGACTGTCCCTTTTCCCACACCTGATGGGCCTGAGAAAACAATCAATAAACCACGTTCCGTCATCTTGTCTCCTTAATTGTCTTTCTACCTAGTTTATCAAAAATCATCTATTTTTTCAATACTTATCTCTATGCTAGATACCTCTGGCCAATAAAAAAACAGCCAAAGCTGTCTTTTTATTTTGCATAATCTATCGCACGTAACTCGCGAATGACCGTTACCTTAATATTTCCTGGGTAATCCAAGTTTTGTTCAATCTTTTCACGAATCTTATGTGCTAAAATCGTCACTTGATCATCAGAGACTTTATTCGGTTGAACCATGATTCGAATTTCACGTCCTGCTTGGAGGGCAAAACTAGTTTGTACACCATCAAAACTTGTCGCAATCTCTTCTAAATCACGAAGACGCTTAATATAATTTTCCATTGATTCATTACGAGCTCCTGGACGAGCTGAACTCAAGGCATCTGCCGCGGCAACTAAAACCGCAATAACATTATCTGGTTCAACATCTCCATGGTGGCTAGCAATTGTATTCACTACAACAGGATGCTCTTTATATTTGCGGGCAAATTCTGTTCCAATCTCAACATGACTCCCCTCGACCTCACGATCAATAGCTTTCCCCATATCATGCAAGAAACCTGCTCGACGAGCTAGCGCAACATTCTCACCCAACTCACCTGCTAAAATACCAGCGAGCTTACCAACTTCTACAGAGTGACGGAGAACATTTTGCCCGTAGCTTGTCCTAAACTGTAACCGTCCCATGATTTTAATCAAATCAGGATGCAAATTCAAAGCACCAATCTCAAAAGCGGCCGCTTCTCCATATTCTCGGATACGGTGATCCATCTCTAGTCGATTTTTTTCAACCAACTCTTCGATACGGGCTGGATGAATCCGTCCATCTTGAATAAGAGCTTCAAGAGTCATTCGAGCAATCTCTCGGCGAATCGGATCAAATCCTGATAAAACAACCACCTCTGGTGTGTCATCGATGATAATATCAATACCAGTTAAACTCTCAAGAGTACGAATATTACGCCCTTCTCGACCGATAATCCGTCCTTTCATGCTATCATCTGGCAGGTGGACTGTTGTAATAGTATGCTCTGTCACATAATCACCAGCAAGGCGTTGCATCGCTTGAGATAACAAATCCTTAGCCATCTTATCAGACTTATCTTTAACCTCAAGCTCCGCTTCTTTTATGCGACTGGCAATCTCATGAGTTAAGTTATTCTCTGTCTCTGTTAAGATAATCTCACGCGCTTCTGCAATAGTCATGGCAGCAACGCGTTCTAATTCTGATTTCTTTTCTTCTTCTAATTGGGCAACTTGTTCTTCACGCTCATCAATGTATCTAGATTTATCTGAAAGACTTTGTTCTTTTTGTTCGAGTAGCTTTTCTTTTCCACTCAAATTTTCATCCTTACGATCAAGAGAAGAGGCACGTTCTGTTAGACGTGTTTCCATTTGTTTCAACTCTTGCTTTTCGGATTTAAACTCTTTTTCAATCTCTTCACGATATCTTCTAGCTTCTTCCTTTGCCTCTAAAAGTAACTCTTTTTTATAAGCTTTACCTTCTCTGTCTGCCGTTTGTTTAATCTGTTCAGCATCTACTTGAGCTTGACTTCTTAAATTAACAGCATCTTGTTCAGCATTTAAAAGCGTTAGTTCTGCTGCTTCTTTAGCCGACTTTAATCGAGCTGAAATAACAACATAACCAAGGACTAAACCAATGAGAGAAAAAACAAGTGCTAAAATCACATTTAGCATGTCTTCCTCCTTAATATCTTTTTTCTATTTTCGATAGAAAACCGAATTCTATTTTAACATAAATTAAGCCTTTTCACAATGAAAAAACCAACCCATTTGCTGACAAAATATGATATGATAACTGTACCAATAAAAAAGGAGAAAAAACATGCCAAAAGATGTTACTGTCGAAAGCTTTGAGCTTGATCATACAATTGTAAAAGCCCCTTATATCCGATTGATTTCAGAAGAATTTGGGCCAAAGGGAGATGTCATTACTAACTTTGATGTCAGACTGGTTCAACCAAACGAGGATGCTATTCCTACGTCTGGCTTACACACTATCGAACACCTCTTAGCTAAATTGATTCGTCAACGCATGGACGGACTTATAGATTGCTCACCATTTGGGTGCCGAACAGGCTTTCACATGATTGTCTGGGGGCAGCCTACAGCAACTGAGATTGCTAAAGTTATCAAATCTAGTCTAGAAGAAATCGCCACAAAGACAACTTGGGAAGATGTCCCTGGAACAACTATTGAGTCCTGCGGTAATTACAAGGACCACAGTCTTTTTTCAGCAAAAGAATGGGCTAAACTTATTTTAGAACAAGGAATCTCAGATCAAGCTTTTGAGCGTCATATTATTTAAAAAAATACAGGCCACTTTATTAAGTGGACCTGTATTTTTTTTAAAAATCTAGAGCATCTGAATTTCCTGAAGCATTACCAACAAAATAACCTGTCTTACAGTTAATAGAAAATAGGTAAGTGCCATCTGGTTTGTACATATTGTAGTAACCAACACCGTTAATAATGTTAACCGGCTCAAGAATGAATTCATTGCCTGTGATGTAACCTCTAGCTTGTGAGGTTGCTATAATTTTTTCCATTACTCCTGGGGTGAAAATCCAAGCTGCATTTGTTTTGTCTGCTACAGCCGTTTCGTTATAAGGAACACGGCTCATCTGACGTTGTAAAATTGCTGGATCATAATTTTGAATACCATAGCTAGTCGAAGCTATTGTTGTAGCTGATGCTGCTGGTACAGTTTGAGTTACCTCACTGGTTTGAGAACTTGTTTCTGATGACGGAGTTGTTGCTGCCTCTTCCGTTACCGCCACTACATCAGAACCTGTCGCTGGTACGCTAACCTCCGAAGTATTTGTTACAGCAGCTACTCCTCCTGACTGTTGAGTTCTCCCACTTGTGATAACTTGCTGTAACAAGCTATCCAAAATAGCATTCCCTGTATTTTTCATATCGGTTGTAATGCTGTCAAAATTAGCATCAGATTTAACTGCTACATCTGCAACAGCCTCACCATCAACAATGGCTGCAGATTCAAACTGAGCATTCACAGCTTGTGTGGTTGCAATAGCTTTACTTAATTTGTCATACTTTGATTTAGCATCATCATAAGCCGTTGTTCCTTCAAGCTTTTTCAAAGCTTCCTCTAAGGATGAAAGATTAGCAAATTCGCTATTTTTTAGTTTTGTTTGCTCTTCATCTACAAAGAAGTTCTTATAAAGATTTTCAAAATTCGTCACATCTTCTTGGCTAGCTGTTTTCTCAGTTGAAGATGAACTGGTTTTACTTTTAGCTGTTGAACTCTTTGAAGTTGAGGAAGAGCTAGTAGTTGTGGCTTGATTACTAAAATAATTTAAGCCATAAGCAATCCCAAAAATTCCTACTACAAGAGCCCCTAATAGAGCAAAAATCAATTTTTTATTTTTATAAACTGGATCTTGTTCTTCCTCCTCTAAAGCAAATAAGTCTTCCTCGGTTCCCACTTGAACCTCATCTTCTGGCAATATATTTCGTTGCTCTTGACTTAAAATCTCATCTTTTTTAGACGCCTCAAGAACTGGGGAAGGAATGATTTTAGTTTCTTGTTCATCATCTTCTGTCTCTGATAAAACAGCCTCATTAATTAAACCAGCAGTAGCTAGTTCTTCTTTTTGCTTTTTAATAAACTTATCCAGTGCAGACGTATCTAAATCCTTAAACGAAATATCTTCTCCAGATTCTGTTGTAAACTTACGATCAGCAATTTCCTCACGATGACGTTTAATATATTTATCTAAAACGCTATCTTCTTCAGAAATACCTACTTGTAATTCTGAGCCCTTCCGTTTAGCTTCTTCAACCGTCATATTTTGAGCCTCTTTTAACTCCAAGACTCCTTCTTCTTGCTGTTGATTTTGATTCTCTTTATTTGACACCGCTATTCCCTTTCTCTTTTATCTGACGTCTTACTCGTTCACCAAAATATTGATATAAATCAACTTTTAAAGTCCCATTATAAAGTTTTCGTTTTTTATCAGCAAGACTACCATATTTTGTCTCAAAGTGTTCATCGCTTGTTAGGATAAACTTACTCCACGTTTTCAGCGGAGCAAAGGTCTGCCCCATTTCATTATACAGGATGTCCACTGCTTTGTCATCCAACAATCGCTCCCCATATGGAGGGTTTGAAATAATAACCCCATTGATTTTGTCGGTTTTTAGGTCTTGAAGACGCATTTGTTTCAATTTGATGACATCTGCAAGTCCAGCTTCCTCAGCATTTTTCTTAGCGATATCGATCATCCGTCCATCAATATCAAATCCTGAAATATCTAATTCGACATCATAATCAGCCTTACTTTCAGCTTCATCACGCACAGTTTGAACTAAGTTAGAATCAACCCAGTTCCACTGTTCAAAGGCAAAGTCACGATTAAAGCCTGGTGCAATATTCATCCCAATCATCGCCGCCTCAATACAAAAGGTTCCTGATCCACAGGTTGGATCAATGAGAGGCTTGTCTGGATACCAGTTGGAGAGTTGGATAATCGCGGCAGCCATATTTTCCTTAATCGGTGCCCCACCTTTCTCTGTACGGTAACCACGTTTAAATAAGCTAGAGCCTGTTGTATCAAGTAATAATGTTGCTCTGTCTTTTAATAGTGAGACTTCTATTTTAAACTCTGCACCATTTTCCATCAAAGGAACCCCTTCTGGACGATGAAAATGTTTTTGCAACTTTTTAACAACAGCTTTTTTAGTTATAGCCTGCACGCTAGGCTCATTGTGTAACTTAGATTTGACACACTTTGCCTTAGAAATCGGAAAACGACATCCCAATGGAAGATAATTTTCCCAGTCTAGAGCAAAAACTCCTTGGAATAATTCCTCGAACGTTCTAGCTTGAAACTCGCCGACCACAATTTTGATGCGATCGGCTGATCGAAGCCAAAGATTCGTCTCGATGATCTCTTTAACGCCTCCTTCAAAAATAACCTTTCCATTTTCTACTTGGCATTCCAAACCTAAATCACGAATCTCACGGCCAACAACTGCCTCTAGCCCTGCCGCAGCTGTCGCTACCAATTTAAATTTTTCCTTCATTTTATCCTCTTTATATTAAATAAAGGAGCCAAAGATTTCTCCCAGCTCCAACCCTATTTATGCAATTTTCTATAAGCCATGTTTTGTTCCAGTGGTACTAGGTCCTACCACCTTCGATAATCATCTGTCTACTGCTTAAACAGTCAGGATTTCTGTTCGTTTCCATCCATCCCATGCCCCGACCAAAGTTTGGGTTGCTAGCTTGAGGGGTTTACCGCGTTCCATTTTTTACGTTTCCATAAAAACTTCGTCACTGTGGCACTTTCAGACCTACTCTGGCATATCTAAAGACTTAGCCATTTTAGCCGCCGTAACGTCAAAGACGTCCCTAGGCTTATGCATTCGCCTAGCACAAACACTACTGGCATCACAGCCAGTGCTAGCATGGACTTTCCTCATGGTAGAGAGCTACCACGCGATTATCCAAAAATTGCACGACACTTCTATTCGATAATTTGCTTACCAAATACTTCTTTTTCTAAACGGCTAATTCGTTTTAAAATATCAAAATTTGTCACTGCAGTAGTTGCAGTTGCTGGACGACTTGCTTCTGATTTAGGCGTTGAAATAGCAGTACTTGACGCCATTGAACCTTGAGCTGAGTGAGCAAAATTAACTTTAGCTGATGCAGATTGTGTTGTTGCAACTGTACGTGTCTTTAGCTCCTCTTTGAGTTTTTTATTCTCCTCACGAAGGGTCTTAACTAGCTCCTCATAAGCCTCATAATCTCTGATGACATCATCAAGAAATTCGTCTACCTCTTCTTTACTATAGCCTCTCATATTAGTTTTAAAATCTTGTTCAAAAATATCTTTTGGTGAAAATTTAATATTAGACATCTTCTATTCTCCATACTGTTCATTCTTAAAATAGATATTAAAAATACCCATTGTTATTTATATTACAAAATTTGATGAAAAATTGCAAGAATAAAGTCTCTTTCAGGACTATTCTTCATAAAATATTTCATTTAACTCATCAAAATCTAATATTTTAATGGGATAATTTTCTTTCTCTACCATCTTATCATATAGATATTTCAGATTTGTTTCATGTTCATGACTATAAAAGAGATAGGCCCCATCACTGTTTTCAACTAAAAATTCATTGTAACATCGAAATTGTGTAGGATTTTGATAAGCTTCATAGCTATATTTCACAAAATCTACTTGCTTAAAAGCAGCTAATTTCTCTCGGTTGCTATCATTCCAATTTTCTCCCTGATTAGCAAAACAAAAAACGGTTCCTATAGAAAAATCATACTCTCTCTTAAGATCTTGAGCAACTTCTAACACCCAATATTCAAAACCTAAATTCCCTGTAAAAATCAGCCATTTCAAACCTGCATCTAAGTAGCGTTCTAATTGTCTTTTGATTGCCTTTTTGATGATCACAATACGTGGATCATTGTCTTTAAAAATGCCTAGGTCAGTATTTTTATAGCCTGATACAAGAATTACAGTCATAAATGTTTGTCCTTTTAAAAAATATGGTATAATGGATAGGGTTTAATTTTGAAGTAAACCACAATATCATAAGTCAGAGGGAGGAAAATGGTAAAATACCCTCATACGATTTCAAGACGCTCTGTTGGTACCTCGTCCCAGAAAAAAAGCACTAACTTTGCTAATCGAGGGATGAACTTTGAAACAGCTATTAATGCCACTAATGATTATTACCTTCATCATGGTCTTGCTGTAATTCATAAGAAACCAACACCTGTTCAAATTGTCAAAGTAGATTACCCTAGACGAAGTCGTGCTAAGATTGTTGAAGCTTATTTTAGGCAGGCCTCAACCACTGACTACTCTGGTGTATATAAGGGACATTACTTAGATTTTGAAGCAAAAGAAACTCGGCAAAAAACCTCTATGCCACTAAAAAACTTTCATGTCCATCAGATTCAACATATGGAAGCTGTTCTTAAACAAGGTGGTATTTCCTTTGTATTGCTTCATTTTTCAAGTCTTAAGCAAACTTATCTTTTACCCGCTAAAGCTTTGATAGACTTCTATCAAGCTGAGGAAGGGAATAAATCTATGCCTCTTGATTATATCAAAAAACAGGCATATCTTGTAAAGGAAGCTGCTTTTCCACAAGTTCCTTATCTAGACATTATTGAAAAAAATTTTTTAGGCGGTGATTAACATCAAAAAAGAAAGCATACTCAAATTTTTAAAATACGCTCTCAGTATTACTCTTAGTCTGACTATTTTTATAATTGTAGCAGGTGGTCTTCTCTTCCTCTTCTACATCAGCTCAGCACCTAAACTATCTGAAAAGCAATTAAAAGCTACCAATCTCAGTATGGTTTATGATAGTGAAAACAACTTAATCGGTGAACTTGGTTCTGAAAACCGTGAAAGTGTTACAGCAGATAATATTCCTCTCGACTTGGTTAACGCCATTACTTCCATTGAGGACCATCGTTATTTTAAACATCGTGGAATAGATATCTTCCGTATCGCCAGCTCTGCGCTACACAATTTAACAAGTAGCACAACTCAAGGGGGATCGACACTTGATCAACAATTGATTAAACTGACTTATTTTTCAACCTCAGAAGAAGATCAAACCTTAAAACGTAAAGCACAAGAAGCTTGGCTTGCTCTTCAACTCGAGCGAAAATACACCAAACAGGAAATCCTAACATACTACATCAATAAAGTCTATATGGCAAACGGAACCTATGGGATGCTAACGGCTGCTAAAGAGTATTATCACAAAGATCTCAAAGATCTCTCCATCGCACAATTAGCACTTCTTGCTGGAATGCCCCAAGCTCCTAACCAATACGATCCTTATACCAATCCTGATGCTGCAAAAGCTAGACGTGATACCGTTCTTCAAAGAATGTATGAATTTGAACACATTACCGAGGAAGAATACAAAACGGCTATCAATACTCCCGTCACAGATGGCTTACAAGAACTCGTTCAAGAATCTAGCTACCCAGCTTATATGGATAACTATCTTAAACAAGTTATTGAAGAGGTTCAAGAACAGACAGGTGCTGATATCTTTAAATCTGGTATGAAAGTCTATACCAATGTTAACAGTGAAGCGCAGCAGCAACTTTATAACATCTTTAACACTTATGACTATGTTGCTTATCCAAATGATAGCCTTCAAGCAGCCTCTACAGTTATCGATGTTACTAATGGTAAAGTAATCGCACAACTTGGAGCACGTAATCAAGATGAAGCTGTCTCATTTGGAACCAACCAAGCCGTTCTAACCGATCGCGATTGGGGATCTGCCATGAAAACTATCTCCGCGTACGCACCAGCTATTGATTACGGAGCTTACAGCTCAACTGGCCAACTGCTAAATGACTCTTATTATACTTGGCCTGGAACAGACATTCAACTATTCGACTGGGATCGTCAATATAACGGTTGGATGAGTATGCAAACAGCTATTCAACAGTCACGTAACGTCCCCGCTGCGCGTGCACTTGAGGCTGCAGGACTAGATAATGCCTTAGCTTTCTTGAACAAACTTGGTATTAATTATCCTGAAATGGTTTATGCCAATGCTATCTCAAGTAATACCAGCAGCACAGACTCTCAATACGGAGCAAGTAGCGAAAAGATGGCTGCTGCTTATGCCGCCTTCTCAAACGGTGGGATTTACTATAAACCTCAGTACGTTAATAAAATTGAATTTAATGACGGTAGCGTCAAAACATATGATCCTGTTGGAAACCGAGCGATGAAGGAAACAACAGCCTATATGATGACAGATATGATGAAAACTGTTCTCAGCTATCGTACAGGTACTAACGCTGCTATCTCTGGAGTCTTCCAAGCTGGTAAAACAGGGACATCAAACTACACAGATGATGAACTAGTTCAAATTGCATACGATACAGGAATTTCAACAGACTCTGTTGGTACAATGGCTCCAGACGAGTCATTTGTCGGATATACTCCGCAGTACTCTATGGCAGTTTGGACGGGTTATAAAAATCGCCTTACTCCGCTATATGGTGATCAGCTCGATCTTGCAGCCGACATCTACCGTTCTATGATGACCTACCTCAACCCTTATGGTAATTCTGATTGGACAATGCCAGATGGTCTATACCGTAGTGGCGGCTATCTTTTCTTAGATGGTGCAAGCACAAGAAATACAGCCGTAGCCGACACAAGTAATGCAACTGCTGCTAGTCGTAATGCAACTTACACTAGCCAATCTGTTGAAAATGATGATGAGGAAGATACAACAACAGTGACCAGTAGCACCCTAACAACTGATAGCTCTTCAGCAGTAAGTTCAACAGAAGAACAAACTACAGCTAGTAGTCAAACCAATACTACACCATCTAGCTCTGCTAGCGGAACACAATAAAATAATTTCTATAATATACAAATAAGCACTTCCAATTGGAAATGCTTATTTTTTATATCAGGTAAAACTGATAAATCAAACGATTTTTAGACATTAAGCCAAAGCTCCCATAGGGTCCCAAGGGGCTAAAGAAATCGGTGCTGCTTCATAAGCTGCTAACTCTTCAGCTGTCAGAAGATCTTTTCTTACCACAATTTGATAAGTGTATTGGTCCATCCAAGCATCACTGGCAACAAAATAACCTTTGTCACCGACCTTTTCTCCCCATGAATTTTCTACCTTCCACTTAAGCGCTTGTCCATTTTCATCTAAATCAACACCCGCAAGAACCATGGCATGTGTCATCAAACTCTCACTGTAATCAAGACGACCAGCCTTATCTTGTTTTAGTTCAATATCCATACTGGAGGTGAAATCATATATTCCAGTAGCCATCACTCCTGTTTGACGATTGCTAGATTGTCCCACATCTGAGCCAAACCAAACCGTTTCACCCAATTTCATTTGAGCAATAGCGAGTTCTTTAAGACGTTTCATTTCAACATTAAGGTAACGAACACTTGGGGCACCTACGACATTTCCCAATAATTCAACCGTGTAAGATTGATTGTAAGGTTTATCCTGTGTCGGAGCATTAATAATAGACACATAATCAGATAACTTCAGCCCGACATACTTTTTATAAAATTCTTGAGGGCTGATATCTGTTTCAGAATGGTACTGATTATCTTTATCCCGATAAGCAAAGTTAAAGTGACGAGGAGGCAATCCTAGAGTCATTGCTAAAAAGTTAAAAACTTCTTGTAATAACTCTTCTTTTTTAGCTTGTAGGATCTCAATAGCAGCTCCGCTTGCAACCAAGTCACGTAAAATCTGCGCATCTTGTCGTAACAGCTTGTTAAGATATTGGTTAAGCTCACGGCTATTGCTAGAAGCAACTGATTCTGGATAAACGGATTTGGGAACCACACCATATTTTTCAAAAAGAGCAACAACCATATCCCACTGGCCTCCATCCTGTTGCGGAACATCTAGTAAAAATTTTACTTTACGACTAGATAGCTCTTGGTCTGCTGTGGCTATAATCTGCTCTAAAAACCAATTTGATTTTTCATACTTATCCCAGAAAAAAGTGTGTGCTTGAGAAAGCTCAAAATTTTCCAGCTGATAATCACTAATCAGTTGGTGCCGAAAAGTGTTTAAAGCAGCAAACATCCAACAACGCCCAGAAGCCTTTTGATTGGTAACAGAATCTTTTGTAACATCCAGTGAAAAGACATAATCATTTTCAATACTAGACTGACGATTTTCTAACGACTTCAAAAGACCATTATGTGTTACAGCATTTTCTATTGCCTGATATTTCGCATTGGCCTCATAATTGTCAAATAAACGATCTGTAAATGATGATGTTAATTCAAACATAAATTCCTCCTTTGTCTTATCTTTATTATACTCTTTAAAAGAAAAAGAGACTAGCATTTGCTAATCCCTTAATATGATTTCCAAAAATCATCAAAGATAGTAATAGGCAAGTGACGCTTATGTTCACCCTTATGCCACCAAGCTTCAATTTTTTCTTGGGCATCTTGTGATACTGTTTTACCTTCTAGATAATCATCAATATCATGATAAGTCACTCCGAGAGCGACCTCATCTGCAATCCCTGGTTTATTTTCTTCAAGATCAGCAGTCGGCACCTTTTCATAAAGGGCAGGATCAGCTCCAAGCTCTACTAATAATTGTTTCCCTTGGCGTTTATTTAAACGATAAAGGGGAAGAATATCGGCACCACCATCACCAAACTTTGTAAAAAATCCCGTCAGATTTTCCGCAGCATGATCTGTTCCAATCACAGCTCCCTTATGTTCACCAGCAATAGCATACTGGCTAATCATACGCATACGAGCTTTTATATTACCTTTATTAAAATCAGAAACTAGAACTCCCGCCTGTGCTAAATCAGCCACAGCGCCATCCACACCTGCCTTAACATTAACTGTTAAACTCACATCAGGTTTAATAAAGGAAAGGGCGCGCTGGGCATCTGCCTCATCAGCTTGAATGCCATATGGCAAGCGAACAGCAATAAACTGATAAGTGTCATCTCCTGTTTCTTGACGTAGCTCTTCCATAGCTAGCTGGGCCAAACGTCCTGCTAAACTGGAATCTTGTCCACCTGAAATTCCTAAAACATAGGTTTTTAAAAACGGGTGCTTTAGCATATAGGCTTTTAAAAAATCAATTGACTTTCTAACTTCCTCTTTAGCGTCAATCTCTGGCTTAACCCCTAATTCTTTGATAATTTCTTCTTGTAAGCTCACTCTAGATCTCCTTTTTGATAGGCTTCTTTTCTGATGCGATCAATCAAATTCATTTTATTTTCCCAAACATCACGCGCTAAATCAACAGGATAATGTTGCGGGTTCAAGACACGCTTATACTCATCCCAAAGTTTATCAAATTCCTGACGTGCATATTGTTTAATCTCGCTTAGACTCGGTAAAGTATAAACACAGGTTCCCTTATCAAAAATATCAACTAATAACGGTACAGCATCAAAGTCTGTAACAGTTTTGTTAATATAGGTATAAACAGGATGAAACATTTCAATCTCATCAAGCTGTGTCACATCTGCACCATCAAATGTCACATAGTCTCCCTCAGACTTTCCTTTGGCACGGCTAGTAATCCGCCAGACTTGTTTTTTCCCTGGGGTTGAAACCTTTTCAGCATTACTTGATAACTTGATGGTATCTTGCATCTCACCATTGTCATCCTCAATAGAAACAATTTTATAAACGGCACCTAAAGCGGGTTGGTCATAAGCTGTAATCAGTTTGGTTCCGACACCCCAGACATCAATCTTAGCCTTTTGCATCTTTAAGTTTAAAATGGTATTTTCATCCAAATCATTAGAAGCATAAATTTTAGCATCAGTGTAACCTGCTTCATCTAGTTGTTCACGAACTTTTTTAGAGATGTAAGCCATATCTCCTGAGTCAATACGAACCCCTCTAAAGTTAATCTTTTTACCAAACTCTTTAGCAACTTTGATGGCAGCAGGTACTCCTAAACGAAGAGTGTCATAAGTATCCACTAAAAAGACACAATTTTGATGGGTTTCTGCATAAGCTTTAAAAGCGTCATAGTCGTTTCCATAAGCTTGAACAAAAGAGTGAGCGTGTGTTCCAGAAACAGGAATATCAAATAGTTTGCCTGCACGGACATTACTGGTAGCATCTGCTCCACCAATAACTGCTGCTCGTGTCCCCCAAATCGCCGCATCCATTTCTTGCGCACGCCGTGTACCAAACTCAAGTAAAGGCTCATCACCAATAACAGATTTAATCCTTGCAGCTTTTGTCGCAATCAGAGTTTGAAAGTTCAAAATGTTTAAAATAGCCGTTTCAACTAACTGACACTGCCCTAATGGTCCTTCAATTTGCATAATGGGCTCATTAGCAAAGACAAGATCCCCTTCTTTAGCAGACCTTACTGATAACTCTAGTTGAAAATGACGCAAGTAATCAAGGAAATCTTCACGATAACCTAAATCATGAAGATAAGCAATATCTTGCTCTGTAAATCTTAAGTTTTCTAAATAGCGTACCACACGTTCCAGCCCAGCAAATACGGCATAACCATTTTTAAATGGTTGATTTCGGAAATAAACCTCAAAAACCGCCTTTTTATTGTGCATTCCTTTTTCAAAATAGACTTGCATCATATTGATTTGGTATAAATCAGTATGCAAGGTTAAACTGTCATCTAAATACATGACTCACTCCTTTAATCTAATGCTACTATTATAGCATAAATTTAAGTTTCAAGCTGAAAGTTCCCTCTAATCCTTTTTTCCTAAACAAAAAACAGGAGCTTGTAGCCTTCTCCTGCTTTATGTTAAGATTTAATCTAATCCTGCAATAAATTGATAAACCTGCTGTCCAGCCATAGCTCCATCACCCACAGCTGTTGTGATCTGGCGAAGATCTTTTTGACGAACATCACCAATCGCATAAATTCCTTTACGGTTCGTTCTCATATGATCATCTGTGATGATCCAACCGTCCTCATCTGTAATGTCTAAATCAGCTACCATGTTAGAAACTGGATCTAAACCAACATAGATAAAGACACCACCAAATTCATGATTTGTCACCTCACCAGTTTTCACATTCTTAATGTCAACGCTGGTAACTTTCAGATCATTTCCTTTAATCTCTTCAACTACTGAATCCCAGATAAAATCAATCTTCTCATGCGCAAAAGCGCGATCTTGCAATAATTTTTGAGCTCGCAAGGCATCGCGACGGTGGACAATGGTAACTTTATTGGCAAAGCGGGTCAAAAAAAGTGCCTCTTCAACCGCAGAATCACCACCTCCTACCACCAACAAATCTTGGTTTCTAAAAAAAGCACCATCACACACAGCACAATAAGAAACTCCTCGACTACTATAGGTATCCTCACCCTTAACTTCCAGTAAGCGATGTTTCGCACCTGTCGCAATAATCACGGTTTTCGTTTCATAAGTAGCATCTGAGGTGATGACTTTCTTGATGTCCCCTTCGTCTTTTATGGCTTCCACAATACCATAAAGATTTTCGACACCCAGCTTTTCAAGTGGTTCATACATTTTCATAGAAAGCTCTGGCCCAGAAATCATTTCAAAACCAGGATAGTTTTCAATATCTGATGTATTGTTCATCTGTCCACCTGGGGCTCCTTGCTCTAAAGTAGCCACTTTTAGGTTAGATCTGGCAGCATATAAGGCAGCTGTCATACCCGCAGGACCTGCACCAATCACAATTGTATCGTACATCTCTTTCTCCTCTTTGACTATAGATGTTCTACATTTTAAACATTCTTTTTATTTTTTGCAAGCCTTATGCTTTTAACATCAATATAATCCCTGTAAAAGCAAATGATAAGATAGGAATTGTCATAATAGCAATTAAAAGAATATCATATAAAAAAGCTTGTCTTTCTTTGACCGTTTTGTCCATTTTTCGCAACATCCGATAAGCTGTCCAAACGGCTAAAATCACGACCACAAAAATAGCGGCTGATAGCAAACCTTGTAAATAAAGGCTTAAAATCTCTGTTAACATGCCTTCTCCCATACTTTTCAGTTAAAAATCACCTTACTTTTAAGTGCTTTAAACACAAATGATAAGGCCAAGACAATTGTCTCAGCCCCCATTATATCAAATATAGGTTTTTTTGTAACTAGCAAAAAATTCTTTGGTTCGATCCTCTTTAGGATGATCAAAAATCTCATCTGGACTTCCTTGCTCCAAAATATGACCTTTTTCCAAAAATAAGACCTTATCTGCTACCTGACGAACAAAATTCATATCATGACTAACCAAGACCATGGTTTGACCGCTTTTTGCTGCATCTGCAATAGATTTTTCTACCTCGCCCACCAATTCTGGATCAAGTGCTGATGTGGGCTCATCTAAGAGCAAAACATCAGGTTTCATCGCAAGAGCACGTGCTAGGGCGACCCTTTGTTTTTGTCCACCAGATAGGTGACGCGGATAATGGTTTTCTCTATCTGACAAGCCTACCTTGGCTAACTCTTCTTTGGCGATACGAGTCGCCTCCTCATCAGATAGTTTTTTGACCACTTTCAATCCTTCTTTAACATTATCTAGTGCCGTACGACGTTCAAATAAGTTAAATTGTTGGAAAACCATCGCTAATTTACGACGTAAGACTAAAATATCTTCTTTGCTAATTTGGGAAAAATCTACTGAAAAATCACCAATTTTGATCGATCCAGAATCCGGCTTTTCTAAGTAGTTCATGGACCTTAAAAAAGTGGATTTCCCTGCACCTGAAGCACCAACTAGAGCAACTACTTCCCCTTTTTTAATCTCAAGATTAAGATTATCCAAAACTTTTTGCCCAGAAAATTCTTTGGTTAAATTTGAAATGGTAATCATTAACGTACCTCCCCTACTGGATGATTAGCAAGACGGTCTGGAGACTTAATTTCCATTTTCTTTTCAATTAAGCGACCAACTTGCTCAATCACAATACTGACAACCCAATATACAATAGCAACAGAGATAAACCGTTCAAAATAGCGGTAATCAGAACCACCTAAAATTTGTGCTTGGGCAAACATCTCGACAATCCCTGCGTTAAAAGCCAAAGATGTCCCTTTGGTCAAGCCGATCAAAGTATTAATTAGGGTAGGGGTTGCGACAACAGCTGCATTAGGAATAATGACACGTCGATAAACTTGTTGTGAGGTCATCCCTAAGCTCCTTGCAGCTTCAATTTCTCCAGGATTGACAGATTGAATCGCCGCACGCAATGTTTCACTGGTATAGGCCGCTTCATTGAAAGCAAAGGCAGTGATTGCAAAAACTTCTGCTGGAATAGCATTAATGTTAACATCCAATCCATATTTCTGTCTCATCGCTTTCAGAAGAAGAGGAATACCATAGTAGGTTAACATCAACTGAACCAAAACAGGTGTCCCACGTAAAAAGCTCACAAATAAGGCTTGAATAGGATAAAGAAACTTAACCTTATTGATTTTAACAATCGCAAATAATAAAGCCAGCAAAAGACCAAATAGTGACCCAGCTAAAGTTAAGCCCAAAGTTGTTGGTAATTTTTCAATAATGGTCGGCAAAGCATCAAAAACTGCTCGCCAACTAAATAATTGTCCATCTGGTATTTTTTCAAGTAGCTTGTCATACCAGCCAGTTGCTAAAAAAAGCGTCATGTTTTCTCCCTATCTAGATATTATTTTAAGGTTGAGACAAAATCATCACCAAAATACTTGATGCTGAGTTTTTTGAGTGTTCCATCTTCTTTTAACGTTTTTAAACGTTGGTTAACAAAATTAGCAAGCTCTTTGCCTTCTTCATCTTTTGAAAATAAGAGGTATTCTAAACCATCCTTATCACCACCGACACTGTCTTTCAAAGCTGTGGTATCCAAATCAAGATCTTGATCATCAATGATGTAATCTAAAGAAATAGCATCATACAAGATAAAGTCACTCTTTCCTGTCTCTACTCCTTGTAAACGTGTTGAAATAGCTGTTGAACTAGCCACATAGTTGATTTCAATTGGTTTTTTATCGGCATGCTCTTTATTCCAATCTTCTAGCACCTGTGCATAATTAGAACCTGCCAAGGCTTCTGTCGATTTTCCAGACAAATCATCTAAACTATCATAACTTGTCCCATCTTTTGATGCAATGGCATAATTGGATTTAGAAATAGGATCTGAAAAAATGTATTTCTCAGCACGCTCAGCATTGTAATTAAAATCATTTGCAGCTAATTGGTAACGTCCTGCATCTAGGCCTGTTAAAATGGAAGAAAAGGCAACAGTCTCATATTTAACCGTATATTTTTTAGAATCTTTAAAAATCGCCTTCACCACATCAATATCATAGCCTTTAAACTGATCGTCTTTCTTATAAGTAAAAGGAGCTGTATCCGAATCTGTTGCAACCGTGATGGTCTTGGTACTTGCTCCTGCTGTTTCATAAGCTAAAACACCTAGTGTTAAAGCTGATAAAATAGTTAAACCTTTTAGAACTTTCTGATTCATCGTCATAAGATACTCTCCCAAATGATAATATCTTCCAGTTTATCATGTCCTAAAAGGTCTGTATAATACTTATTATCTATCGCCGTGATAAGATTTTTATATCACCTTTAGAAACTTTGTTTCTTAGCTTTACGTTCAGCACGTCCTTTAGCACGGGCTTCTGCACGCTTAGTCTTACGGCGTTTTTCATCCACAGCCCACTGAATTTTCTTTTTATAACCTGGCTTGATTTTTTTCTTTTTCTTTTTCACCAACCCAATCATCTCAGTGTCTAATTTTTCACGCGTCTTTTCACGGTTAACTCGTCGATCACGATCATAGGTCTCTTGAAACTCACCATCTTTTAAAACTTTAGGAACGAACTTAATTCCCATCTTCTCCAATTCACGAATATCGGAGTCATCACTTGGTTGATAAAGCGTAATCGCTACTCCCGCCAAACCATTTCGCCCTGTTCGCCCTACACGATGAACAAAGAAGGAAAGATCTTGTGGAATAGCATCATTAATCACATGACTGACACCTTCAATATCAATTCCACGTGCAGCAAGATCTGTTGCTACAATGTACTCAAATTCCAAGTTTTTAACTTGATTCATAATACGCTTGCGCTCACGTGGTGGCACACCGCCATGGATTTTCGCAACTTTGAGACCATTTGCAACTAAGAAACTATGTAAATCATCTGCTCGTTCTTTCGTATTAACAAAAATCATGGCAACATAGGGATTAAGAACTTTTGAAATAGATAAAATTTGAGCATTTTTATCACGTCCCTTAGTAGAAATCAGCCAGTTATCAATGGTATCTGCAATGACCGTTGACGTTTTGATTTTCTCCATCACTGGATGAGTTAAATATTTTTTCAAGAAAGGCTGTAATTTTTGTGGGATTGTCGCTGAAAAGACCAAGATTTGAACATCTTTTGGTAGGCTAGCAGCAATCTTATCAACGGTATCTAAAAATCCCATATCAAGTGTCATATCTGCTTCATCAACTACAAAAGTATGGGCCTTATGGATCTCTAAATCACCTGATTTCACCAAATCATAGACACGACCTGGAGTTCCAATCACAATGTGAGGTTGACTAGCCTTTAACTTTTCAATTTGACGTAGCTTGTCCGTTCCTCCAACGTAGTTGACCACACGAATATCTGTTTCTGATTTTTCTGCAATCTGACGAGCAGCTAAATAAATTTGCGTGGCTAATTCACGACTAGGCGCTGTTATGACAACCTGAACCTGATCTAAATCTTCATTTATCTTTTGAAAAATTGGAAGTAAAAAAGTATGCGTCTTTCCTGATCCTGTCTTTGATTCCCCTACCAAATCACGTCCTGAAAGGACAACTGGAATCAATTTCTCTTGTACCTCCGTGGGAGCCTTAAAATTTAGTTCCTCCAAAGCTTCTTTGATATAGTTTTTAAATTTAAATTTTGTAAATGTCATAATGTAACCTCTTTTTTCATTCTCTTCTATTATAACACTAAAGAGAAAGAAATAGCAAAAAACACCGATTTCTCGGTGCTTTTGATTATAGATACAATAAAGCTAGGGCTAAAAGACTAGAAACTAGACCAAGTGTCCACAAGAAAGCATCTACTTTCCACTCACTCCATCTCTGTGCTTTGCCACTTAGACCTCCCAACTCAAGATGGTGATGGAAAGGAGTCATCCTAAAGATACGACGCCCTTCTCCATATTTTCTTTTAGTGTATTTAAAATAGCTAACTTGCAACATCACTGAAGAAGTTTCAATCACATACACTAGACCAATTAGTAACAAGGTCCACTCCACACGAAGCGCAATAGAGATCGTTGCTAGCATCCCTCCAAGAGCCAGACTCCCCACATCTCCCATAAAGATTTTAGCAGGCTTATGATTATACACAAAGAAGCCTAATAACGCTCCAATCATAGTGATACAAACCAGTAAAATATCATACTTATGATCTACAAAAGCAATGATAGAATACGCTACTAAACTGATCACAACCGATATAGAGGCCAACCCATCAATACCATCTGTGAGGTTGACCGCATTAGAAAATCCAACAAGCCAAAATAAAACAAAAGGAAGGTAAAGCACACCTAAATTAATGACATGTCCAAAAACATTCAGCTCACCTCCACCTGCCGCATTAACATGCGAAAGGTAAAAGACTAGACCACCTATAAGCTGGAGAGCCAATTTTTGTTTTGGATTGAGCCCTTCGTTAATCTTTCTAAAGACCTTTAAAAAATCATCTAAAAATCCTACCACACCGTAAAGCAATAAGATAAATAAAATCGCTAAAACGCCACCTGTCAGCATCTTCATGCTAGCTGCAAACACAAAACTCACCACAATAGCGACTAACAAGAAAACAACACCACCCATTGTCGGTGTTCCTGCCTTAGCTTGATGTTGCTTAACATCTTCGTGCATTTGTTGGCCACCAATTTTAGCCTTTTGATAAAATTTGATAAAGAATGGCATCACCAGTAGCGTTAAAAGAAAGGCTACCGCTCCTGCCGTTAAACTTGATAACATCTTATTCTCCTAAAGTTATTGTTAAATTTTTAAGGTCTTTTATTTTTGTTCCTGTATCTTTACTTTGCTTGATAACACGACCTGAGCTGCCTTTAATTTTGATATCAATACCAGTCCACTTAGCAAAAGTCTCAACATTTTGCTTAGTCCAACCATACATATCAGGAAGCGTTGTCAAGGTATTACTTAAAATTAAGATTTGTTTATTTTCTGGAAGATTTGTTCCTACTTCCTCTGAAATTTTACTAATTTTTGTTCCAGTTCCTAAAACAATAGGTTGAACAAGATTTCGACGTAATTCATCCGCAACATCACCTGGATTTTCACCAATATAGTCTTTTAACTGATAGCTAGTTTGTTCTGCTTTTGGTGTTGCAACAGGTTCTTGTAAAGAATCCTTCATCAACATGGCCTCTTCTAAAACAGGATTGATCACATCTTGCCAGAACATTTCACTCCAAGTCTCAGGCTGTTGGACAGTTGCATACATAATAAAATCAGGCTCATCTGACGGAACCATGGCCACAACAGAAAAAATATTGTCATTTTCACCTTTTAAATAACCTGATCCATCCTCAGCAGCAATTTCTGCCGTTCCTGATTTAACAGCGACAGATTCATTCCCTACTTGAATAATGGGAACACCATCCGCTTGAAGCGTACCGTAAGTAGGATCCGTTCCAACGGTCACCATATACTGCAATGTTTCTGATACGGCTTCTGCCGAAACAGGATTACCGACAATCTCTTTTTGAGCTGCGCGTGTCGTATTAGTGTTGGGATCATAAATTTTACTAATAAACTTAGGTTCCAACATAACACCATCATTTGAAATAGCTGTAAATGCTCGTAACATTTGAACTTGTGTTGTCGCAATCGCCTGCCCAAAAGAACTCATCGCAATAGAGACATAATTATCAGACGGCAGTAAACCATAGGCTTCTCCACCCATTCCAAACCGTGTTTGGAAACCAAATTTAAATTTAGCAAGGTAGGTTAACCATTTATCATTTCCCATAGCTTGCTCTAGCTTCGTCATCCCAACGTTAGAAGAAAAGGCAAACCCTTGCGCATAGGTCATGTACTCTCCCGTTGAAATCCCTTTGTTAACAGACCAGTCTTTAATCGTAGCATCTGCAATCGTTAAGCTAGCATTGTTAAAGACTTCATTAGGATTAAAGACACCTTCATCTATAGCAGATGCTAGCAGCATCACTTTTAAGGTCGAACCTGGTTCGTAGTTAGTTTGATAAAGCTGACTTTGCCAAGTAAAATCTTCTCTGTCCAATCCTTCTTTAGTATCTGAATTGAAGCTTGGTCTCTGAGTCGTTGCTAAAATTTCACCTGTTTTAGCATTCACTAAGGTTGCACTGGTTTGCTTACCATTACTTTTTTCCTGAAAAACATCCATCTGGGTTTCCAAGTAAGTTTGAATTGGAGCAGAAATCGTGGTGTAAATATCTTTACCATCCACTACCTTTTGAACCGTTTTTGCCGTTCCAAGTAAAGTGTTACCATTCTTATCTTTTTGATAAGTCACTTGTCCATCTGTCCCAGACAAGATGCTGTCCATAGAAGCTTCTAAACCTGTTGAACCGACAAGGCTTTTTGAGCCATCTTCATTTTCTTGGAGTTGTGCTAAACCAATAAAATCAGAAGCAAACATTCCATTAGGATACATTCGTCCAGGACTGGTATCAAAGGCTACTCCCTTAATACCAGCTTTTTCCAAAGCATCAGACATCTCCTTCATGGTACTATAAGTAATGTTTGAACCTTTATTGCCAAAAGAAACTTGTGTCAGATTATTTTGGGAGAGTTGACTTCGTACATAATCTTCTTCTATATCTAAATATTGCTTAAAAATAGAAGCGACTGTATCATACTGGGAAGCTTGGACATATAACTTCTCTTTCAATGCTGAAACATAGGTTTTATCAATGATAGCATAAACACTATAGGTTGTAGAATCCTCAGCAATAGGATTACCACTACGATCATAAATAGTCCCTCGTTTAGCTTGAACCGTACGGGTAGTTTGATAAACGGCCTGGGCACCTTTTGACAAATCAACACCAAATTTGGTATCTGTTCCAATAATAATCGCAAAATTGACAATAAAAACAAACAGGATAATGACAGAGAGATAAATCAGATACTTCCCTACCTGTTCTCTATTTCGAGCCGGCTGTCGACGGTTTTTAACTGAAAAATCCAAAAAATATTTTTTTAATCTTCGCATCACCTATTCCACCTTTTGAATATTATCATTTTGAACACTCAAACCAGCTTGATTGGCAATTTGTGCAATGCGATCATAGCGACTTAATTCATTGATTTCTTGCTTGGCATTATTAACCTCAGTCTGTTGATCTGAAATTTGACTATTTAAAGAAGTAATTTCTTGTTGAAGTTGCAAATTTCGACTTTGTAAATAAATCACACTAATAGCTAAGGTAATCGCTGTCAAAACGATGGCACCATAAAAGCTCTTTTCAACTCTAGAAAAGGTTTTGACTCGGTGTTCAATGACTCTTAAGACAGCTTGATTTTGCCTTTCATTTTTATTTATTCTACTCATTTTATTACCCTTTTGGCTACTCTTAATTTGGCTGAATGGGCTCGGTTATTGAAATCCAACTCTTCTTGACTTGGTAAAATCGGCTTACGATTAACCAACTCAAAACGAGGTTTCAAATCATCTGGAATAAATGGCAGTCCCTTTGGTACTTCAACTGTGCTAGCTTCTTTAAAAAGTTGCTTGGTCAAACGATCCTCTAAGGAATGGAAGGTAATCACTGATATCCGACCATTGACAGCTAATAAATCCATGGCTTGTTGAATAGACTCATCCGCCGCCCCAAGCTCATCATTCACCTCAATTCGAATGGCTTGAAAAATTTGTTTTGCAGGATGTCCTTTTTTCTTCAACTCTTTTGCAGGTTTAGCTGATTTAATCAAATCAGCTAACTCTGTTGTTGTTTCAATTGGTTTAACCGCACGCGCCTGTTCAATCTTTCGAGCAATTTGTTTTGAAAACTTATCCTCACCATACTTAAAGAAAATGCGTACCAAATCATGATAGTCATAGCCATTAACAACATCATAAGCTGTTAATTTTGCCTCACGGTTCATTCTCATGTCTAAAGGAGCATCTTTTTTATAAGAGAATCCACGTTCACGCTCATCAAGCTGAGGACTAGAAACTCCTAGATCATAGAGAATACCATCGATTTCTGTCACCCCTTTTTCAGCCAAACGGGCCTTTAAATGTCTAAAGTTATCCTTGATAAAGGTCACCTGTCCTTTTTCAATAAAAGGCTTTAGACGAATGTTAGCATTGTCAATCGCTTTTTGGTCTTGATCAAAGGCATAAAGGTGTCCTTTTTCACTTAATTTTCCTAATAAATACTCACTGTGTCCTGCTCCTCCTAAAGTGGCATCAACATAAACCCCATCAGGCTTAATATCAAGCATATCTACGGTTTCATGCAACAGGACTGTGATATGATGAAATTCATTTGTCATAACCTCTATTTTACCATAATTTTTTAGAGATAGAAAAAGAAAAGAGGTTAGATCCTACTAACCCCTTAACGTGTCTTTGGCTTATTCTCTAATTTGCCCCTCACCATTGATATAAAATTTAGTACTGGTCAAAGCTTCCAATCCCATAGGCCCACGAGCATGCATTTTTTGTGTTGAAATCCCAATTTCTGCACCTAGTCCAAAGACAAAGCCGTCTGTAAAACGTGTAGAGGCATTCACATAAACAGCTGCGGCATCCACTTGATCTTGAAAAGCTTCTGCTTGCTTGAGATTTTGTGTGATAATGCTCTCTGAATGGTGACTAGTATAGGTATTGATCCAATCAATTGCTTCTTGACAACTTGAAACCACCTTAACCGACATAATATAGTCTAAAAATTCTGTAGCAAAATCCTCTTCACAAGCTGGTTTAGAGTGTTCAAAAATAGCTGCTGCCTTCTCATCAGCTCGAAACTCCACCTCATGCACCTTGGCAATTTCTTTCTCAAGTTTTGGTAAAAATGATGAGGCAACTGCTTCATGCACCACCAAACTCTCTGCAGCATTGCAGACACTTGGACGCTGCGTTTTAGCATTAATGACAATTTTTGTTGCCATCTCAAGATCTGCAGACTCATCAACATAAATATGAACATTACCAACCCCTGTTTCAATAACAGGAACCTTTGCGGTTTCTTTCACACGATTAATCAACCCCGCACCACCACGTGGAATTAAGACATCAATGTAATCTACAGCTTGCATCATCTCCTCAGCCACTGCATGACTCGTGTCTTCTACCAACTGAACAACATTAGGATCAATTCCTTCACTCTCCAGAGTTTGACGAATAATATTGACCAAAGCCTTGTTGGAATTGATCGCATCACGGCCACCACGCAAGATAATGCTGTTACTCGTTTTAAAAGCAAGGCTAAAGGCATCAACGGTCACATTAGGACGACTCTCAAAAATCATACCAACAACCCCTAAAGGCACACGCTTTTGAACAATTTTCAACCCATCAAGATTAGTATAGCCGCGTACCACCTCACCAATAGGATCTGTTAAGTCAGCAACCTGGCGCAGTCCTTCAGCCATAGCTTCAATACGATTGGCATCTAAACGTAAACGATCCACCATGATGGAGGTAATTCCATTTGCTGCCGCATTTTCAAGGTCAAGTAAGTTTTCAGTTAAAATATAACTGGTCTGTGCAACCAAATGATTGGCGACTTGTTTTAACAAGTGATTTTTTTGTGCTGTCCCTAATCTCCATAAGGTCTGACTAGATTTTTTAGCTTTTTCCCCTAATTCATTAATATAACTCATCCTCTACTCCTTTCTAAAGAGCGTCCCTAGGTTTTCACCATCTAACACGCGAAGAATATCTCTAGGATTTTCACCATTCATCAAGACCATTTGTCCATTATTTTCAAAGACAATCTGGGCACTCTGTATTTTACTTAACATCCCACCTGTCCCAAATTTACTTCCTGCACCACCAGCAGATTGAATAATCTCATCTGTAATCTCAGGTACAAAGTGCCGCAATTTAGCATCATCATAAACATTAGGATTTTTATCAAATAAACCATCGATATCAGACAGCATAATCAATAAATCTGCTCCCACAATGTTAGCCACAATAGCAGATAGACGGTCGTTATCTCCGAATTTAGTGGTATGATCCATCTCATCAACACTAACAGAGTCATTTTCATTCACAATAGGAACAATCCCCATGGATAAAAGAGTCTCAAAAGCATTAGTCACATTAGATAGGCTCTCTGGAAATTCAACCACATCGCGTGTCAACAAAATCTGTGAGACAGTTGTCTGATAGTGAGAAAAAATCTGAGCATAGAGATTCATCATAGCCACCTGTCCAACACTTGAAACAGCTTGTTGGCGTTCTACTTCTTGCGGTCGTTTATCAAGATTTAAAACATTTAAACCAAAGCCCATAGCTCCTGAGGAAACTAGGACCAAATCCTTTCCTTGATTAATCAGGCTTGAGATCACAAATCCTAGCTCATCAATTTTTTTTAAATTTATTTTTCCATTCGCTAAAACCAGTGAGCTGGTGCCAATTTTAATAACAATACGGTTTACATCTTCAAAATTTCGCTTCATAAAGCTCATTATACCATACTTTTTTGTATTTTTCTGCTGATACTTACACCTGTCTAGAATCAGGAATAAAAACAGATCAAGCTGACTTAAAATCAGATGATCTGTCTTGGTTTATAAAATATTATCCATTAACTGCTTCTGTGGACTTTTCTACAATCGCACCTGTCTCAGAATTAATCGAATAACTATAATCTTGATGATTATAAACAAAATCAATCTCAAAGGTTATAGGTGTTTGATCAACATCTTGCTCAACCACTAGATTCGTCACTTTGGATTCTGTTACCCCAGCATCATCAAAGGCAATTTTCTTTGCTTCATCCTGTGAAATTTTTGTAGAACTAGTCGTTGTCTCAGTAATCTCTGTTTCTTTTTCAATGATAGAACCACTTGTCGTATCAATCGTGTAGCTATAATCTGTTCCCTTTGCAGAAAATTCTACATCATATTGACTTTGACCATTCTCTTGATCTAAGGTAATCGTCAAATTAGTAACCTCAGACTCTGATACTTCTGCATCATTAAAAGCTATTTCTTTAGCTTTTGTTTCTGAAATCTCTTGAGTAGTTGTTGTTTGACTGGATTGAACGGAGGATGTGCTATCATTACTATCCCAATCACAAGCAACAAGTGTCATCATTGAAAGAGCTATTAGCCCAAATGAAGTAAGCTTCTTAATAGACATAACATCACCTCTTTTTTATCATTTTAAACAATTTTATAGTTTTGAACTCATAACTGTCAACAAAAAAGCCTTGGAGAACTCCAAGACTTTCTATTTGTCTGATTTTATAAGGACTTGTAAAGATTAACAGCATTTTCTGCAGTGAAACCATATTCTTTAAAGATACGATCTCCTGGTGCTGATGCTCCCCAAGTATCAATCGTAAGGGTTTTACCTGTCAGACCAACGTATTTGCCCCAACCAAAGCTTGATCCTGCTTCAATGGCTAAACGTTTAGTGATAGCAGATGGCAGAACTTCTTCCTTGTAAGCTGAATCTTGCTCATCGAAGATATTTTGTGATGGCATTGATACCACACGAACAAAAATACCTTCTTTTTCTAACTCAGCTTGTGCATCAAGGGCTAATTTCACTTCTGATCCTGTTGCAACAAGGATACCATCCATCTCTCCCTTAGCTTCTGAAAGGACATAAGCTCCTTTATTAAGGCCTGCTGCAGCTAGACTGGCTGTTCCTTCAAGGACTGGTAAGTTTTGACGTGTTAAAACAAGGGCCGTTGGACGTTTTGTTTCTGCAAGGGCACGTTTCCATGCTTCATTAACCTCATTACCATCAGCTGGTCGAATAACATTTAGGTTTGGCATAGAACGAACGCTGGCTAATTGTTCAACAGGCTCATGTGTCGGACCATCTTCACCAACCGCAATGGAATCATGTGTTAAGACATAGACAGTTGGTAACTCTTGAAGAGCTGCCATACGAACTGCTGGAAGAAGGTAGTTTGAAAAGACGAAGAAAGTTCCACCATAGACACGTGTTCCACCATGAAGTGCAATACCATTCATCGCGGCAGCCATCGCAAACTCACGGACACCAAACCAAATATTACGACCAGCATAGTTATCTGCTTGGAAATCAGAATCTGCCGCAACCATTGTATTGTTTGAAGCAGAAAGGTCCGCTGAACCACCCCAGAATGATGGCACTTGTGCAGAAATTTGCTGAATAGCTTGCTGACTAGAAACACGGCTTGCCACACTTGAGCCAAGCTCATGTGCCGCTAAATCAACAGAAATCGGAGCATCTGTAAAGGCTTCTTTGTACTCTTTTGCTAATTCTGGATAAGCTTCTTCATAGTGCTTAAAGAGAGTATTCCATGCATTTTCTTTTTCTTCACCACGGAATTTAATGCCAACTTCAAAGCGACGGGCCACTTCTTCTGGAACAGTGAACTCTGGATAATCATAACCATAAACTTGCTTAGCATGAGCAATACCTTCTTCACCGATTGGTGCGCCATGAACAGCAGACGTTCCTTGTTTTTCAGCCCCATAACCAATAATAGTCTTCACTTCGATGATAGAAGGTTTCTCTGTTTCTGCTTTAGCTTCTTCAATAGCTTTTGCAATAGCTTCTAAATCATTACCATCCTCAACTAAAATATGCTGCCAACCATATGCTTCAAAGCGTCCTTTAACACTCTCAGTAAAGGCTTTTGAGGTTGGACCATCAAGTGAGATGTCATTCGAATCATAAAGAAGAACTAATTTCCCAAGCTTCAAGTGACCAGCCAAGCTTGCTGCTTCTTGAGAAACACCCTCCATCAAATCACCATCACCATTTAAGGCATAAGTATAGTGGTCCACAATGTCAAAACCTGGCTTATTGAATTTCGCTGCCAAATGTGCTTCAGCCATAGCCATTCCAACAGCATTAGCAATCCCTTGACCAAGTGGCCCTGATGTTGCTTCGACACCATCGGTATGGTTCACTTCAGGGTGACCAGGCGTTTTTGATCCCCATTGACGGAAGTTTTTAAGGTCTTCCATAGTCACACCATACCCTGACAAGTGAAGGAGGCTATATAAAAGGGCACTACCATGTCCAGCTGAGAGGATAAAACGGTCACGGTTTGTCCATGAACGACTTGTTTTTGGGTTGACATTAAGGTACTTGTTAAAGAGTACATAAGCCATCGGGGCCGCTCCCATTGGAAGACCAGGGTGACCTGAGTTAGCTTTTTGAATCGCTTCGATTGAAAGCGTGCGGACAGTGTTTACCGCTAATTGATCAATAGTGTCAAATGTCATTGTAAAGACCTTTCTAGATTGTTATCACTTTATTATATCACAATTTTCTGAATTTTTGAGAGGAAATCCTAGGGAGATAATAAAAATCGAGTACCTGAGAGCTTTCCTCAAATACTCGATTGTTGATTATGAATTGGGATCGTCTAAACTACGCCCATGAAGACCTTTTTCACGTTGCACTTGACGAAGCTTTTCAGGGGTCACATCATTTCCCTCTTCATCAACAATCTTAATCCCTTCAACATGATGGCGAACAGCACGGCGATAACCTTCAATATACTCTTCACGAAGTTTAGCTTGCTCAACTTTTTCTTCTGCTGTTAGAGTACCTTCCTTTTTCTTACGTGCCAATTCATTGATGCGTTCGATTTTTTTAGGATCCATCTTTTATTTCTCCTTACTTACTATTTAACTTATTAAAGACAGCAACACTGCTTGCTTTATCTGCCAATACTTTTAGAAGTGCTAAACGGTTAGCTTTGACTGCTGCATCATCTGCCATGACCATGGTATTGTCAAAGAAGGCTGCGATGACTGGGCTCAAAGCAAAAAGCTTGTTCAAGTTTTCTGTCATATCTTCCGTCAACTCTAAACCAACCACTGCTTCAAAGAGAGCTTTTTCTTCTGCATTTTCAAAGAGAGCTTCATCAATCGCAGTTGTTTCCGCCTTTTCAGCCAAGTTAAAGACACGTGACAAGTTTTCCACAGCTTCCTTGTAGTCAGCCTCTTTTGATTTTTGGAAAATAGCAGAGCTGGCTGCCAGTTGTAGTCTGACCACAAAGGTTGAGCTGGCAAGCACAGCTTCACGGATGTCTTTCGGAATCGCCTTATCCATCATCTTCTCTACACGCGCACGGATAAAGTCCATCACAGCTGGCTGGTTGTCATAGGTCAAGCTGGCAAAGTTCAAGCTATAGAGCTCCGCAATCAACTGATCCAATGGAATTTCCCAACCAAATGCTTCCAAGATCCGCACGATACCCTGTGTCGCACGACGAAGAGCATAAGGGTCGTTTGAACCAGACGGAATGAGACCTACTGAGAAGAAGGATAGAAGGGTGTCGAATTTGTCAGCCAGTGCCAAGACCGCACCAACCTTGCTTTCAGGAAGATCTCCTTCTGCAGAGTTAGGAAGATAATGCTCACGGATTGCTGCTGCTACCGCAGGTTTTTCCCCTGCAAGAAGGGCATACTTCTCACCCATGATCCCTTGCAATTCATCAAATTCACCGACCATGCCAGTTAAAAGATCAAACTTGTAGATGCTTGCTGCACGTGCTACATCAGCTTTTTCATCCGCAGACAAGCCTGCCAAGTCTGCCAGTTTTTCTGCGATAACTTTGGTGCGCTCCATGTGCTCGTAAAGCGAGCCGATTTTCTCATGGAAGGTCACGACTTTGAGGCGTTCTACCAAGTCAGCAATCTTGAGTTTTTGATCCTCACGCCAGAAGAACTCACCATCTTCCAATCGTGCCACCAAGACTTTTTCGTTTCCTTTGATGACATTATCAATATGTTGGTCATTTCCGTTTCGAACAGAGATGAAGTTTGGTAGAAGTTTACCAGATTTATCACGCACCACGAAGTAACGTTGGTGGTTTTTCATTGAAGTCACCAAAACTTCTTCTGGCACTTCTAAATACTTGGTATCAAAGGAGCCCATGAAGGCAGTTGGATACTCAACCAAGTTGAGAACTTCATTGAGCAGGTCCTCGTCAATCTCAACGGTCACATTGTGTTTATCCTCGATAGCCTTGATTTGCTCGACAATCATATTTTGACGCTCTGCGGGGTCTGTAATAACAAACTGTGCACGCAAGTCTGCCTCGTAAGAATCTGCACTTGCAATTTCTGTTTCTTTTCCAAGGAAACGATGACCACGGCTGATGCGAGCTGACGAAATGTCCAAGAAGTCCATATCCAATGCTTCATCATCCAACAAGACTGTCAAGGTATGAACAGGACGAATATAGGTAAAACTATTGTTAGCCCAAGCCATGCTCACAGGGAAAGTCAGGCTTTGCAAGAGTTCAGGAATAGCCACTAAAACGTCTTTAGCAGATTTTCCTTCTTCATTTTTAGTCACATAAACATACTCTTCACCCTTAATCTCACGAAACTCAATATCAGCGGTTGTTAAGCCTTTTCCACGAACAAAACCTTCTGCTGCTTTGGTGAAATTTCCATCTGCATCTAAGGCGATTTTCTTAGATGGACCTTTAAAATCTTCTGTTAAGTCTGTCTGTTTATCTGCCAGACCACAAACGCGTACTGCCAAACGACGCGGTGTTGAGAAAGTCTCAATCGTCTCAAAAGACAAGCGATGCTCTGTCAAAAAAGCTTCCATTTTTTGACCCAGTTGTTTTTCACTAGGTGTAACAACATAGGCTGGCAATTCTTCTAGTCCAAGTTCTACTAACAAATTTTTGGTCATGATTTCTTCTCCTAGTGATTTATTCTGTTTCTTCCGCTAATAATTTAGCACGACTAGCTTCATCCAAAAGAGGATAACCTAATTTTTTACGCTCTGCCACAAAGGTTTTGGCCACGACTCGCGCCAAGTTACGAATGCGAGCAATGTAACCTGCACGCTCTGTTACAGATACGGCACCACGTGCATCTAGCAAGTTAAAGGTATGTGAACATTTGAGTACATAATCAAAGGCTGGATGAACCAATCCTTCTGCTAAAGCACGCTCTGCCTCTTTTTCAAATTTAGTAAAGTTTTCAAGAAGCATGTCTTGATCAGATACTTCAAATGAATATTTAGAATGCTCGTATTCTGGCTGGATAAAAATCTCACCATATTTTACCCCTGCAGCCCACTCAATGTCATAAACTGAATCAACTTCTTGGATATAAGACGCTAGACGCTCTAAACCGTAGGTTACTTCTGCTGTGACAGGTCCTGTCGCCAAGCCACCAACTTGTTGGAAGTAGGTAAATTGTGTGATTTCCATACCGTCCAACCAGACTTCCCAACCTAGACCGGCAGAACCCGTCGATGGATTTTCCCAGTTGTCTTCAACGAAACGAATATCATGTTCCAAAGGGTTAATCCCCAAACGCTCCAAAGACTCTAAGTAGAGTTCTTGAATGTTAGACGGTGACGGTTTCATCACCACTTGGAATTGGTGGTGTTGATACAAACGGTTTGGGTTTTCCCCGTAACGACCATCTGCTGGACGACGAGATGGCTCTACATAAGCTGCATTCCATGGCTCAGGACCAATAGCACGCAAGAAAGTATAAGGACTCATAGTTCCCGCACCTTTTTCCGTATCATAGGCCTGCATCAACATACAACCTTGTTCATTCCAAAATTGTTGCAAAGTCAAAATAATTTCTTGAAATGTTAATTTTTTAGACATTGTTTTCTCCTTTTATTTATATTATCTTTTTAAATTTATTTATCAAGCAACCAAGAAAAAGCTGGGTCCTGAAAAATATGACGTTTGGGAACAGTTTGTAAATTCTGATCGCATTCATCTATTGTTCCTAATTTCAAAGCACAAACTTCTGGTATATTTTCTTGAGTAGTGAAAATTTGACTGTGACAGTTCTGGCAGTAATAACGTTGTTTCCCTGGAGATGAACTATAAGTAACCAACTTCTCTTTTCCATACAATACCAGGTTTTTGCTGCTAACTTTAGCATTAACTGTGTAGGCTGACGCAGTTACTTTCCTACAGAATGAGCAATGGCAAAAAACTATTTCCGACAATTCTTCATCTAAAGTGTAGGTGACTGCTTTACATAAACAAGATCCTTTAAGCATGATACTCCTTTCCACTTAGGTATTAGACGAAATTCAAAAAGAACCGAATTTCAACACCCAAGTCTTGCGACTAGGGGCGTCAGAAACGCGGTTCCACCCTAATTTATTACTTCATTTTTAATTGATAATAATCTCTGAAAGCGCCACTTCTTAAGATCACAATCTGGCTCACACTCTCCCAGACTCGCTATATGTTAGAGCTTAAGTCGTCTCTTTCTATCTGTTTATTCTAGCAAAATATTTTTCATTTGTCTATGGAAAATACTAAGCTTTCTGATAAACCACTTGACCTGCTAGATAAGTGGCACAAAGATTAAGCTCACTATCTAAAATAATAAAATCTGCTGGTAAACCTTTTTTTAATTGACCACATTGCTCTTCTATCTTCATAGAAAGTGCTGGAATAAAGCTAGCCATACGAACAGCCTCTAAAGGACTAGCTAAGCCCCAATCTACAATGTTTTTTAATCCATCTTTTAATTTTAAGATGGAGCCTGCCAAGCTCCCTCCCTCTTTCAAACGTGCTGTTCCATTTGAAACCACTACTGGATATTCTCCTAGCATATAATCACCATCATCTAATCCCCCTGCACTCATACAGTCTGTAATCAAGGCAACATGGTTATGCCCTTTTTGACGAAGTAAAATATCACAAGCAGAAGGATGAACATGGTAGCCATCGCAAATCAACTCCGCATAAGTATTTGGCAACTCATAAACCGCACCTACCATACCAGGTTCTCTATGATTCAGACCACTCATGCCATTATAAGCATGCACCCATACCGTTGCACCTGCTTCCACTGCACGAGTCGCCTCTTCAAAGGTCGCATCAGAATGCCCCAAGGCCACCACTAGCCCTTTGGATTTAGCATAAGCTACAAAATCCTCTACCCCCTCACGCTCTGGGGCAACCGCTATTTTTTTTAACCAGCCTTGACTTGACGCTAGCCAAGTATCCAATTCTTCCTTGCTAGGGTTTCGCATATACTTAGGATTTTGAGCCCCCTTATATTTTTCAGTAAAATAAGGACCTTCAAAATAAAGACCTTGAATACGAGCACCTGTTTCTGTTCCGGCTACTTCAGCTACCATCTGACAAACCTGATTTAAATCCTCAAAGGAAGCTGTTAAACCTGTTGGTAAAAAAGAGGTAACACCTGTTTCTAGCAAGTGCTGACTCATCTGATAAAGGCTATCTGTCTTTAGATCCATCACATCGGCTCCTGCATAGCCATGAACATGGGTATCCACCAACCCAGGTGCAACCTGATAACCGGTATAATCTAAAATCTCCCCATCATCAGGAACCTGACTAAACCAGCTTCCAAATCGACCATCACAAACCTCTAAATACCCTGCTGGCTTGATTTGATAAGGATAATAAAAAGCATCTGCTTTGATATAGTGTTTCATCGAAAACGCCTCCATTCTTTCTTTCATTATACTCTTTCCCCTTTATTTTGTAAACGGTATATACCAATTTGCTTTTAAAAAAAGTTATTGAAATTTTTTTCATTAGAACATATAATAGAAATGATAGCTCTCTTAGCTAAACTCTATAAAAAAAGGAAATATTATGAAATCTTCAAAAAATGAGTTACTCTACCTTATTTTAACTATCTTAGTTTTAATTGGGGGAGTTGGGATTTATGCTCTTTTTGGTCAACAGTCACAAAAAAGTACGGCTTCTGTGCAACAAAGTCAATCAACTAAGGCGACAAGCTCAAGCAGTTCTAAAGAAAGCAATCCTGAATTAGATAATCTGCTAAAAGAATTAGAAAAAGAAGCTACTCCTGACGACATTAAACGTGCTCAAGAAGCCATTGATAAGATGAACGATGGAGAGCTTAAAACTGAGTTCCAAAAACGTTTAGATGCCATCAAAGCAGATTTGGCGCACCAAACAGCAGCCGAAGATGCTGTAACAACACTAGAAGCTGAACAAACACAAGAAAATGTCGATAAAGCTCAAAAAGCGGTTGACAAAGTTAAAAATGCTGATAAGAAAAAAGCACTCCAAGAACGAATTGATGCTGTACAAGAAGCAATTGATGCAACAGCAGCATTAGCAAGTAGCTCCAGCAGCAGTCTTGAAACAAGTGTTTCATCTTCAACTGTCAGTGAAGTAGCCCCTACTACTGCTACTGAAACAGCAACTTATGTTGAACCAACTTATGCTTCAACTTATACGCCAACCTATGCTCCTACAGAGTCAGCTACTACCACAACCGTCACACCTAGCTCAAACACCACAGTAGCCAGTGACAACACCGCAACTTCAAGCGCTGACGATACCACAACTACTGTCACCCCTTAACTCAAAAAAATTCCAAAACAAAAATGTTTTGGAATTTTTTTTGATTAAATTTCATACCCCATTAAGATGCCACCATCTTCTGCGTAAAAACTACACAAACCTGAGGTTGGAAGAATACGAACATCAGCCTTTGGAAAATCTGCCTTAATGGTCTTAGAAAATTGTTCAGCCAGCTTATCATTATAAGCATGAGATAGCATCACACGTCCTCCTTGATAGCCTGCTTTTAGCATTTCAGCATAACCTGAGCTAATTGATTTTTTCTGACCACGTGCTTTATGAAGAAGTTCTAAGGTTCCTTCGGAACTAGCCTCTCCCACAAGTCGAATATTCAACATTCCCACTACTTTTCCTGCCAGTTTACTCAAGCGACCATTTTTGACCAAATTGTCGACTTTTTCTAAAATAAATAATAGTTTTGTTTTTTCTTGGTAAGCTGTGATAGCTGTGACCACTTGATCAAAAGATAAGCCTTGTGCTATCAATTCCACTAATTTTAAAACCAGTAAATCATTTTCTCCACCAGCTGATAGGGAGTCAATCACATGTACTTCTGTGTCAGGTTTTTCTTCTAATAAGAGATTTTTCGCCAGCTGAGCAGCATTGTGACTACCTGATAAGGCACCTGTAATGGTGAGAACAATCACACGATCGGCTCCTCTATAAGCAGACAAAAAGGCATCTGGGCTAGGGCAGGCAGAACTGGCTGCAGCTTGAGTAGAATAGAGCTTTTCCATCATAGCTGGAATATCGATCTTCTCATCATCAATATAAACTTCATTGCCGATTTGAAGCGTTAAGGGAACACTTTCAAATCGCACATTTTCTGGT
This sequence comes from Streptococcus sp. SGI.013, assembly GCF_050315295.1. Taxonomy (NCBI): domain Bacteria; kingdom Bacillati; phylum Bacillota; class Bacilli; order Lactobacillales; family Streptococcaceae; genus Streptococcus; species Streptococcus sp. SGI.013. The sequence continues at coordinate 47,756 of NZ_JBNPOS010000002.1, read as the reverse complement.
AGATTCTCTAGCTGTTTCAAGTTACAACCTGAATCTACAACAATCTTCCACGTCATAGCAACCTCCTTAGGTTCACTGTTTTTATCGAAATATATTTTGATTATCAAAGTATATCTCTATTATACCATGATTGCACTCTTCCTGCATTAAAAAGATGTGTTAAAGGACATATTTCTCAATAGCTAAACCCACACCTGCTTGATCATGGTCGGCTGTTTCTACTGTTGCAAGAGCTTTAATGGCTGGAGTAGCATTTCCCATCGCCACACTTAAGCCTGCATAAGCTAACATTTCTGCGTCATTTCCAGCATCTCCTAAAGCCATGATTTCTGAAGGTGCAATAGAAAGATGTTCAGCTAATTTTTTTAGACCACTCGCTTTTGTCACACCTTTTGGCATCACTTCAAAAATATATGGCTGGCTACGAACCACGCTAAAACGTTCTGCTAAAGTTGCTTCCTCTTGAGCTTGAAAGGCATCGATTGCTTCGGGGTCACCCATGAACATAGCTTGAAAAACTAGCTTATCTGCCTGCTGGGCTTTTTGACTAGAGATAGATACAGGCTCTGCAAAAACTAAGCTCGCATCATAACGTACAAGCTCTGAAGGCTCCTCATCAACCACTAAAAAGTCTTCCTTTTCCGTCAACACAAGCTGAACCTGTAGATAAGCCTTAACCTTATCTGCCAAAAAAGCAATATCAGAGGCTTCAAGATAAGCATAGTCCACCAAAGACCAATCAGATGTCTGATGAATCGAACACCCGTTATTTAAAATAGCATACTCTTCCTTAGCTGAAAGACCTAGCTTCTCATAAAAAGGGACAACTCCTGATTGGGCACGACCTGTACAGATAACAATCTTAACCCCTTTTTCAGCCGCTGCTTGAATGGCAACTTGATTTTGTTTAGGAATCTCTTTTTTACTATTTAACAGAGTACCATCCATATCAATCGCAATGAGTTTAATCATAACTTTCTCCTTTGGAGTTTTTCTCTAGTGTATCACGAAATCAGCAAAATAAAAAGAGACTACTGTGCTCTAAAAAGTAGTCTCTAGTGAGGCTTATGATTTATGAAGTTGAAATTTGGTTCCCTTTAAGGCTGCCTTTAACAGCAAAGTTGGGGCAAAACCATCAATGGTAGCCTCTGACTTTTCTAAGTCCACTGATACGGACTTAACCCCTACAACCGAACTCAAGCGCTCTGTCACTGTATTGACACATCCTTGACATTTCATTCCACTAATTGTAACTGTTTTTTTCATTTGTTTACCTTTCTCATTTTTAAACGTAGGGCATTTAAGACCACTGATACGGAACTAAAACTCATAGCTAGACCTGCTAACATCGGATTTAAAAGCGGACCACCAAAAAGGTAAAGAACACCCATGGCAACAGGAATCGCTAAAATATTGTAAATAAAAGCCCAAAATAGATTTTCTTTTATCGTTGAAAGGGTTAGCTGACTAATGCGTAAACTTTTGACAAGGCTAGAAAGCTCTTGCTGCATCAAGACCACATCTGCTGACTCGATAGCAATGTCTGCTCCCTGTCCCATGGCAATCCCAATGTCTGCCAAGGCCAGAGCTGGCGCATCATTGATCCCATCTCCTATCATAGCCACCCGATGCCCCTTAGCTTTTAGTTTGGCAATAGCATCTGCTTTTTGATCTGGTAAGACCTGACTCATCACTTGATTGATTCCCAATTTTTGAGCAACGGCTTGGGCTGTCTGTTCGTTATCCCCTGTTAACATGATTAACTGATAACCTAAACTTTTAAGTTTAGAGAGAGCTTCTGGACTATCTGATTTGATCTGATCTGCCACCGTAATTAAACCAAGCAAGGTCTGATTTTTAGCCACATAGACGAGGCTCTGACCTTGTTGGCTAGCAGTTTGACCATCTTTTTCTGCCAGCTCAACCGAAATACCACTCTCCAACATCAAGGCCTGATTGCCAATTAAAATCTCTTGTCCCAAAACATTTCCCTTCAAGCCATGACCTGCCAAAGAGTGAAAAGCTTCCACTTCTGGAAAAGTGTAACCTTTTTCCACAAACTCATCCACAAGAGCTCGACTAATCGGATGTTGTGATAAGTTTTCCACAGCACCTGCCCAAAAAAGACTATCCTCATCACCATAGTTATAAACAGCTGCGACCTGCGGATGACCTTGGGTTAAGGTTCCTGTTTTATCAAAAACGAGAGTATCCACTTGATGTGCCAACTCCAAGCTCTCCCCGTTTTTATACAAGATTCCATTTTCAGCGGCTAATCCTGTTCCCACCATAATAGCTGTTGGCGTTGCAAGTCCCAAAGCGCAGGGACAAGCAATTACTAAGACCGCTAAGGCTGTTGTCAAAGCAAACGAAAAGCTTTCTCCCATGATGACAAACCAAAACAAACCTGTCAAAAGAGCAAGGACCATCACTAGAGGAACAAAAATTGCCGATACCTTATCAGCTATTTTAGCAATCGGAGCCTTGGTACCTTGTGCTTCTTCTACCAAATGGATAATCTGTGCCAGCAAGGTTTCAGACCCAACCTTTTGAGCTGTCATCTCAATTAAACCTTGACCATTGATAGAGCCCCCATAAACCAAACTATCTTTTGACTTATCCACAGGAATGGGCTCACCTGTTAACATAGACTCATCAATGGCAGACTGCCCTGTGACAATCACCCCATCCACAGGAATTTTTTCCTCTGGCTTAACCAAGAGACGGTCTCCCACTTCTACGGCCTCAATCGGTAAATCTTGCCACATCTCATCACGAAAGACATGGGCTGTCTTAGCTGAGAGCTGCATGAGCTTTTTAATGGTTTGAGAAGTCTTCCCTTTAGAGAGGGCCTCAAAATATTTTCCCAGAGTGATTAAGGTTAGAATCACCGCAACTGACTCAAAATAAAGCTCATGAGCAAAATGGTGATGCCCATTAAAAATATGATAACTGCCATACAAACTATAGATAAAAGCGGCGCTGGTCGCTAAGGCAACCAATGAATCCATATTAGGATGCCCTTTTAGTAAGGCTTTAAAACCTGACACATAAAACTGACGGTTTAAGAACATGACAGGTAAGGTTAAAGCGATATTAGCCAAAGCATATCGCCAACTGGAACTCCCATGAGGAGCTAAGACCTCAAAAATAGGGAGGCCCAGCATCGACCCCATTGTGAGATAAAACAAAGGAAGCGTAAACAGACTAGAATAAGCTAAACGCCGTTTTAAAGTCTGTAACTTTTGCTCTTCTCTTTTTTCTGGGCTTTCTAGCGGATTAGCCGTTTTTAAATGATAACCTGCCTCCTCAACAGCTTTAAACAAATCTTCTTCTTTTATCGAATGCTCTGTTTCCACTGTCAATTTTTCAGTTGCTAAGTTGACCACAGCCTTATCCACAAAATCCAGTTTTTGCACAGCTTTTTCCACATTAGCGACACAAGAGGCACAGGTCATGCCTTCTACAAGATATTCTGCTTTCATTTTAGCCCTCCAAATGTTCTAAACACTGACATTGGCCTTTGATACAGTTACAGGTGACCTCATCTACTGCTGATCCTTTTTTTGCCAATAAAAGCACTTCCATCGCTTTAATATCAGATAAAGTCATGGGGGTTTCTTTGATTAACTGATAAAGAACTGCTTGATGCTTAGTCAAACAGAACCGATCAAAAACTTGCTGAATTTCTTCATGAATGGCTTCTTTTTCAGATAGATTGGCTTGATAAAAAAAGCGATTCCCAACCTTTCTTGTCTTTAAATGTTCTTTTTCCACCAAACGAGCCAGTAAGGTCTTGATGGTCGAGACAGACCAGCCTTGCTTATCCTGCAAGATGGAGACGATTTCTTTACTGGTCGTTTCCTCTTTCGTCCAAACCACACGCATCACTTCCCACTCTGCTTGCGATATATGTGCCATAGCTTCCCCCTCTTTTTAGTTGTTTACATTTGTAGATATAGCATAAAACAAATGACGACATTTGTCAACGGCTTTCGTTTAAATGAGAATTTTCCTAAAAATTAGAATACCCCTTCAATCCCTCCTCTCCCCTTGAGAGAGTAAGGAGGGCAATGAGTTTAATGTATAATATGTGAGTATTATACATTAAACTCTCTTGAAAAGAGAGAGAGTTTAATGTATAATATGTGAGTATTATACATTAAACTCTCTTGAAAAGAGAGAGAGTTTAAAATTTTTATAGTAAGTAATAGGGACAAATGTGGCTATGAGATTTTCTTACTGCCACATTATTTATGGAGGAACTATGGCAAAATATCTTGTTGGACATGATGATTGGTTATTCTATGAAGCCTACAATGCTGCTAGCGACGGAGATATCATTGAATTCGATGAGGGATTTCATCTCAATTTAGCAAAAGGTGAGAGTTTTACCATCTCTAAAAACCTGACATTTATTGGTCATGTTATCACTAGAGAAAATGGCGGAAGAACTTTTAATAATATCCTATACGGGCAATTTGTTATCGATAACGGTGTAACTGCTACCTTTAAAAATTTCTGGGTTGATCCCCTAGATAATAGATCGGCTTTTTATGTCACCAATAAATCAACACTGATTCTTGACACCATTGTCTTTGAAAACAGCTATAGAGAGAATAAAAAATCTATCATCTACTCAGAAAAACAGTCGAAGATACAGATGAGCCAGGTCGAAACGAAAGTGGCTAATTCTAAAAACTTATCTTCTGATTTTATATTCTGTGATAACTCAAATGTTACAATTACCAATTCTAAATCCCTCAACAATACAATTACTTTGTTAGACAACAGTGACTTATCTCTCAATAATTGTCGAGTTTCTTACCCAAGTGGCAATGTTATCTATGCCAAAAACTCTAGAGTGTCACTAGTACAAACAATTATTGAAGGAGCAAGTGCTGAAAAAAATTTTCCTGCACTTTACTTAATAAATTCAGTTTTAAATACACATATTACTAGTATCACTCAAAAAGAATATAGTGCTGCAGTATCTTTAAATGATCGTTCAACTATCAATTCTAGAAATGATTACTTTAGTTCTATAAGGTTAGAAAACAGCAAGGGCATCTTAAAACAAACTAATATAGGAGTTAGTCTATATCTGTATCAGTCTTCTTCACTATTAAGTAAGGGGCTCTTAACACTTAATGGAGAAAGTGATAAGTGGCTCAATATCTATACAGAAGAATCTATCCTAGTAGCAGATAAAATAATGGTCAACCGAATTTCTAGTCCAAATTTTAACTTAGAAGAAGATTCCTTTCTATACGTAAAATCACTTGAGTGTCCTAATGGGAATAAAGATGAGCTTATTTTTGAGATAGATGACTCCAGTCAACTTATAGATGACACAACTAAAAATCAAACTCACTCAAATGAGGATGAAAATACGCAAGAACCCCAGCTTAGCGCTAAAGAAGAGCTCAACCAGTTGATCGGTTTAAAACGCGTTAAAGAACAGATCAACGTCATGTTAACACAGGTACAAGCCAATAAAATGCGTGCTGAAAAAGGATTAAAAACACAGCAGATGAATCTTCACTCAGTGTTTATGGGAAATCCTGGTACCGGGAAAACAACTGTCGCACGATTACTTGGAAAAGTTCTCTTTGAGGCAGGTATGCTATCAGGGGACACCTTTAAATTTAGAGAGGTTTCCGAACCCGATTTGATTTCTCAACACGTCGGTGAAACAGCCATAGAAACTCAGAAAATACTGGATGAGACCCGAGGAGGTGTCCTTTTTATTGATGAAGCTTATACCTTACATAAGGAAGGTGGAGGCACAAACTTTGGACAAGAAGCCATCAATACTATCATGAAATATATGGAAGATCACCGTGATGAAATCATGATCATCTTTGCTGGCTATACCAAAGAAATGGAAGCATTTCTCAAAACAAACCCTGGACTTACATCACGTGCGCCAAACCGATTTGACTTTGAAGACTATACAGATCAAGAAATCATAGATCTAGGTAAGACACTCTTGGACAACGACCAATTTGAATTGGAAGATGAGGATTACTATGCTAAGCAAGTCGCTAAAACTTATAAGGCATCACTTGATAAAAGTAATGGGCGTTGGATTCGTAACTTTAACGAAAAGCTATCGACTACAATGCTCAACCGAATTGTTAAAGAGAATAGTGATGATGTCATTACCATTCTAAATAAAGATATAGACAGCGTTACCCATCAAGGGCAATATCAAGAAGACCCTAAAAACGAAGATGCTCTTCAACAATTGGAAAATCTCATTGGTATCGCAAAAGTTAAAGAACAAGTTAAAGATTTTATTGCCCAAGCTGTCGTGAATCAACAACGCGAAGAACAAGGACTTTCCAACCCTTCATTTACCCTACACTCCATGTTCCTAGGCAATCCTGGCACTGGTAAAACAACCGTTGCACGTATTATAGGAAAACTTTTATACCAAAAAGGACTGACTAGCCAAAATAAATTTATCGAAGTGGGACGCAGTGATTTAGTTGGTAGTTATATTGGGCACACCGCAATCAAAACACGAGAAGTGTTGGAATCAGCACTGGGTGGTGTCCTTTTTATCGATGAGGCTTATACTCTTAGTAAAGGAGGTGATTCAAGGGACTTTGGTCGTGAAGCCATTGATGAAATTCTGAAGTTTATGGAAGACCATCGAAGTGATATAGTCATTATCTTTGCTGGTTACACCAAAGAAATGGGCGAGTTCTTAAGGATGAACTCCGGACTCCAAAGCCGTATTCCAAATACGTTTGATTTTGAAGATTACAGTCCAGAGGAAATCATTCAGATTGGTCTTCTAGGCATCAAAGCAGCTAAATATACAATCGATGCAGACCACTATGCTCAAATCGTTAAAGCTAGCTATCTTCACTCATCAGACCATAGTAATGGTCGCTGGATTCGTAATTTCAATGAAAAGCTACTGCGCATCGTATCTAGACGTATCACACAATCAGGTACAACAGATCTCACAACTATTACTAATGAAGATTTAGAAAGGTTAAAAGAAAGTATATCCTAATGTCAGAAAATGAATACGTACAGCCACCAAGAAGAGAAAAACAAGAAAATTATGTCCAACCTCCTCACAGAAGACGAAGTGAAGATTATGTCCAACCTCCTTCTCAACAAACTTATACGACATCTCAAGACTATTCAGAGGCTAACGAACCTTATCAAGGTTATTTCGATACCCCTAGGGTAGGAATAACCTTCTATCTGAACGGTTACCTATTCATCATGTTAGCATTGATTTTCACTTCGGAAGATACTTTATTTGTAAAGGGGATTTTAACCGCCTATACTCTATGGTCAAACTATACTTATTCATGGTATGCTGACTACCGTCGATTTATAAATGGGATGTTTACATGGTTATTCTTACCTTTTCAAGGAGTAAAAGCGGCTTCTGCCTCTTCATCCTTAGTCAACTTTCAAAAAGCTCATGTATCAAATGGTTTCCTCGGAGGATATAACGTTACGACAACAACAGATTTTTCTAAACATATTCTCTTTTTCGTAATAGTGACGATTGTGGTTGAAGCTATAAAATTTCTCATTACAATTCCGATTGCCTTCATTACCATATTTACCCATCGCTCAACGATAAAAAAATATACTCTGGCTGCTTCTAACAGCCAATTCTGAAATTTTTTGGAGGTTATGCATGACAACATCGTTAATCATCAACTTTAAAGATTACCCATCTGTTATTGAACTACTATTAAAGTTCAGTCATAGAAGATTAGCAGAAGAAAAGAAATGGGCAAGCAATAGCGCACAGCCGTCATTTCAAATCCAAGACAATGTCTATTATTTTACCAAATCAGGTTATTACGATCTTAAAATCACTCCTAATGGTGACAAATTGACGATTGAGGCTAACAGTCCTGCTCCTTATAATGAAGATATCATCAAGGATTTGGAAGATAATGCTTCTTCTAAAAATGTTGAAATCTCAAACAAACTTGCTAAGATTAAGCGACCTAAAAAAGATACTCCTGAGTATTCTGAGTTTATTGAACGTCGTGAAAACCTCTTTAATCAAGCATTCGGACAATTTATTATCAAATTTCCAAATCTCATAGTTCCAGAGGATACTCCTCCCACTGGAAATGGGGTCAAAATCATCAAAGAGGTTTCTTATGCTACAGAGGAAGGCGACAAAACTCTCCAACTCACCCTCTATAGCACTGGCAATGTCACCTCTCGTGGTGCTAACTGGGGTTACCACGAGGAATTTTGGAAACTATACCTTGAAATACAAGAAAAAACATTGGAGAACAAAAATGAAAAAGAATCTTATTAAATCACTAACTCTCTCAACTGCGACACTTGCAGCTTTTAGCTTGGCAAATACGGTCTTGGCAGATGAAACAACTACCACCAACACCCCTGAACAAGCCAGCCAGGTCAATACGACCAGCTCACAAGAGCTTGAAAAACAGGTGGCTCAAGCTGAAACCACAGCTACTACAGCTAAAAGCAATCTTGAGCAATCTCAACAAGCGCTAGCACAAGAAGAAAAAGCACTTGCTGAGGCACAAGCACAGACAACATCAGCTCAAGCTGATGCAGATACTGCTACAGACAACCTCGCTAAAGCTAGTGAAACAGCTAAACAAGCCACAGATGAAAACATCGCTTCGGCACAAAAAGACATCGACACAGCAAGCACAACGGTTGCTCAAGCGACTAGCCAAATTGACGCGACAGAAAAGGCGCAAAAGCAAGCACAAGATGCTTATACACAACAAGCTAACCAAGTGGCTAATGCCCAGTCTAACCTAGATGCCAAAACAGCAACTTACCAAGCCACTCAAGAAACTATCAACAACACCCAAGAACAAGAAGCTCAGGCAAAAGCGCAACTCCAGAAAGACCTCAGCACTAGTCAAACAGAAGTGACGACTCTTGAAAACAAGATTTCAACCAACTCTAGTCAACTAGACAGCGCTAAAACAGAGCTTGATGCCCTAAAAAACAGCGTCAATGTCGATGAACTAGCGCAAGCCCATCTAGATAAAGTTGGGGAAGTCATGACAGCTGAAAAGGAGCTAAAAAGCGCTCAAGCACAGCATGACAAACTCCAAAAACGCTCAGAAAAACTGCTAAATGCTCAAGCAGCAGTTACCCTCACTACCCAAACCCCTACTGTTGTAAAGGAGAAACATAAACATCCAGAGATGTCAGCTACCATCTACTCTGGTGAACGGACAGAGACCATCTACCTAACCGCAGAGCAAGCCAAAGAGTATGCTGAAAAAGGCACAGTCACTTATGTCCCAAATAGCACCAAGATTACCGAATACTTTGTTGCCTACCTCAACGAGCTTAAACGCCTCAATGGTATGACCGATACCGTCGATGCAAGTAGTTCAGACCTCATCGCTTACGCGGCTGCCCGAGCAGAAGAAAATGCCGCTAGAGGACTACTAACCCATCAGACCGATTTAAATCTTTCTGATTTTAATTTAAGACAAGCTTACGACGTATCAAGCTACGACCCTAACAAACTTGCTCATTGGTTAGAAAATGCTGCAGGAGGCTATGGCAACTTATCCTATGACTCCGACTCATATCTAGATGTCAATTACACTTACTTATCTGACCAAGCTGTCGCTTACAACCTACTGTTGGGGTGGTTTACAGATTATAATAATATCGGTCGTACTGAAACAAGTAGTGAAAAATCGAACTATGGTCACCGTATTACTGAACTTATGGCAGCAGGTCCTATCGGTATCGGTCTCTCAGCTGATGGTAGTCAGGCAACATTACAAACTAGTCGTACATTTGACTCCATTGGTACAGATACTTCTAACTTTGAACCTGACTTTATCACTAACGACAAGGGGGAAACCGTCATGGTTAGACAAGGCACAGAGACGCCTGTCGTCTTTTTACCAGCTGTAACCTTTAACTTTGTCTATGATAAAGCCGTCCTCGGTCAAGAAACAGCACAAGCTGTTGATGCCATTTTAAAATCAGCATTAAACGAAAGTCAAGCAAATATCACAAGTAAACAGACAGTACTAAGTGAAGTGAGCGATGCTGCGGACAAAGCTCGTGCCGCCTACGTCTTTGCCCTTAAAAACCAAGCTAACCTAGCAGAAAAAACAGCTGAAAAAGAAGCAGAGATTAGTAGCCTTGAAACTAACCTAAAAACGGCACAAACTGATCTCAGCACTGCCAAGGCTAAGCTAGCTCAAACCCAAGAAAAACTCACTCAACTCGCACAAAACAGCCAGTTGGATAACTTAAAAGAACAACTAGCTAGCCAAGAAAAAGCTGTCCAAGAAGCGCAGGCAAACCTTGATACGCAAAAAGCAGAGCTTAACCAACGCCAAACAGCACTCACACAAGCAACAAACCTTACAGAAACAGCTAAACAAGACCTAGCAAACGCCCAAGTGCAGCTTGAAACCGCTAAAACAAACTATCAAGCACTAATCACAGCACAAGAAAACCTGGCTAGCGCACAAAAAGCTGACCAAGAAGCCAAAGACAAGCTCGCACAAGCAAAAACCGAGCTGGAAGCAGCTAAGAGCAAGCTCACTCAAGGTCAAAAAGAAGTTGATGAAGCACAACTTGCCTATGATACAGCTAAAGCAAACTACGACAAGCTCCTTGCTGACTACAAAGTAGCCAAAGACTTAGAAGACAAGGCAAAAGATAACACTATCTCAACTCTCCCAGACGGCACTATCATCGCTGTGCCAAAAGATAGCCCTAGCACGGACAAACCAAGTCTTGACATCGACAAAATCAAAGACACTACTAAACCTAGCGAGACAGAAAAAACTGAACCAACAAAACCTACGGTAGATAACAGACCTACAGTAGATAATAAACCTACAGTAGATAATAAACCTACAGTAGATAATAAACCTACAGTAGATAACAAACCTACGGTAGATAATAAACCAGAACTTGATGAGCCTAAAGGCAGTGAACAAGCTAAACCTAACAAGCCAGAAAACACTGAAAAAACTGACTCTCCTCAAGTTATCAAACCAGCTAAACCACAAGCACCTACAGCTAAGCAAATCCAAACAGCCCACAAGGCAAGTGTGACACAACAAGAAAGCCAAAAAGTTCTTGAGCGCCGTGGCACATCTGCTCACTACACCCCACAACTACCAACCACAGGGGAAAACCATTCTATGACATATGTCCTCACAGGACTAGCCCTTATCGGATCAGGACTAGTATTCTGGAAACGTAAAGAAAACTAAACATCAATAAAACCTGATAAGCTAGCTTATCAGGTTTTATGACAATAGCATTGCTGTATTCAGTAGAGAAACCCAAAAATGACCTCAATTTTGAGGTCATTTTTCTTAATCACGTTTTTCTAAGTCACGCAACATTTGGTCAATCTTATTGCCGTAAGCAATAGATTCGTCTTTTTCAAATGTTAGGTCAGGAATTTTATAAAGTGTGAGGTTTTTCCCAAGCTCGCGCTTGATAGTCCCTTTGGCTTTTTCTAGACCAATTTGTGCTTTTTGATTATCAGAAGCCAAATCACTCATAATGGTATAATACACCTTAGCCATTGAGAGATCTCCCAGCATCTGCACATCCGTGATGGTCACACCAGCTACGCGTGGATCACGAACTTTCTTTTGAAGGATCTCATTGACTTCACGTTTGATCTCCATCCCTACACGGTCTGTACGAAATGAATTTGCCATATCTTTATCCTTTCTCTTGATTTAATCGAAGAGACCAGGAGAGGCTCCCAGTCTCTTTTTTATCTTGCTTAACGCTTGATTTCTTCCATGATGTAAGCTTCAATGACGTCGTCCACTTTAAGGTCATTATAGTTTTCAACCATAAGACCACCTTCACGACCATTGGTAACTTCTTTAACATCATCTTTGTAGTGTTTCAGACTGGCTAAAGCACCATCAAAGACAACCACACCGTCACGGATCACACGAACTTTAGAGTCACGAGTGACTTTACCATTGATAACCATAAATCCACCAATAGTTCCAACTTTGGATACTTTGAAGGTTTCACGGATAAGGGCTTCCCCGATGACTTTTTCTTGATACTCAGGATCAAGCATTCCTTTCATCGCATCCTCTACTTCTTCAATCACTTTGTAGATAATGCTGTGTGAACGGATTTCTACTTCATCTGTTTCTGCTTGTTGACGTGCTTGTGGGGTAGGACGAACGTTAAAGCCAATGATAACGGCATTACTTGCTTCAGCAAGAGTGACGTCAGACTCATTGATTGCTCCTACTGCTGAGTGAACAACATTAACACGTACACCTTCAACATCAATCTTGAGAAGGGAAGCAGCAAGGGCTTCTACCGAACCTTGAACATCTGCCTTGATGATAACGTTAACAGATTTCACCTCACCTGCTTTAAGCGTATCAAAGAGGTTCTCTAAGCTAACACGTTGCGTGTTTTGACGTTGTTTAAGAAGGGCACGTTTGGCACGCTCTTCACCCGCTGCACGCGCAGCTTTTTCATCTTCATAAACCGCAAAATGATCACCTGCCATTGGAGCTTCATTAAGACCTGTAATGGAAACAGGTGTAGATGGCGCAGCTGTTTTAACACGACGACCAAGGTCATTGGTCATGGCACGAACACGTCCAAAAGTATTTCCCACAACAATTGGGTCTTGAACATTAAGTGTTCCTTGTTGAACAAGAAGAGTAGCCACTGCACCTTTTCCTTTATCAAGACGAGCCTCGATAACCGTACCGATGGCACGAACTGTAGGATCAGCTTTAAGCTCTTCCATTTCAGCCACTAAAAGAACAGTGTCTAGTAATTCTTCAATATTTTGACCAAACTTGGCAGAAATCTCAACAAACTCAGAATCACCACCCCATGCTGTTGACATAATACCATGTTCTGCCAACTCACCAATCACACGTTCTGGGTTAGCCCCCGGCTTATCAATTTTGTTAATCGCAACAATGATTGGAACACCAGCTGCTTTAGAGTGGTTGATGGCCTCAATCGTCTGTGGCATCACCCCATCATCTGCGGCAACAATCAAGATGGTAATATCCGTTACAGAAGCACCACGGGCACGCATTGAAGTAAAGGCAGCGTGACCCGGTGTATCAAGGAAAGTAATCATCTTACCATTTTCTTCAATCTGGTAAGCTCCGATATGCTGTGTGATACCACCAGCTTCTCCTGTTGCCACACGTGAATTACGAAGGGTATCCAAAAGAGTGGTTTTACCATGGTCAACGTGTCCCATAATGGTAACGACTGGAGCACGCTCTACCATGTTTTCTGGATTGAGGTAATCCTCATCCACAAAGAAACGCTCGATATCAGCATTGTCCACTTCAACCTTAGCCTTAGCTTCAATCCCATAATCCACCATCAAGAGTTCAATGGTATCTCCATCAAGAGATTGGTTTTGAGTTGCCATAACGCCCATCATAAAGAGCTTTTTAACAATCTCTGCTGGCTCGCGTTTGATACGTTTTGCAATTTCAGCAACCGTCATGCCTTCAGTATATTCAAACTCTTTTGGCAATTCATGGAATTTACGCTCCGTTACTGGTTTTGGAGCTTGGTTGCTATTACGGTTATTCTTACCTTTTTTGTTCTTATTCCAGTTACTATTTCTTTGATTTCTCACTTGGTTTTGACTATTCCAATTTTTCTTATTTTTGCTTGATTTTGGTCCATCTTCATTTTCATGACTAAAGTCACGTGATTTTTCTGGACGCACCTGTTTTTTACGACGATTATCTGTGACCTGTACTGGTTTTTCTACCACTACTGGTGCTGGTTTTACAGCTACCTTTTTAGCCTCAACCGCTTTTTTAGCAGCTTCACGTTCGCGTTTTTCTTTTTCTTGACGCGCTTGCTCTGCTTTTTGAGCTTCTAAACGTTTAGCTTCTTGCTCTTTACGGAAGCGCTCCTCACTTTGACGTGAGTACTCCGCATTTTGCTCTGCTTTTAACGCTGCTGCACGAGCCTTAAAGTCAATCTTAGTTTTAACTTCTTGTGATTTAGGTGGCTGTTTAGCAGGTTGAGGTTTTGCTGTTGCTTGAAGTGATTCAGAGCCTTTACGACGATCGTGACGTTTTTTATTGCGGTCTCTATCTTTATTGAATTGACCTTTTTGTTGTTTTTGACGCTCTGCTTGCGCTTTTGCTTTAGCTTCACGCTCTGCTTTAAAATTCCTGCTTTTTGGTTTAGCAGAAACTGTCGTTTCAGATGGTGAGGATACAGCTTTTTCCTCTTTTTTCACCTCTACTTGAGGAGCTGATTGTTTTTCTACCACAGAGCTTGACTCAGCCTGTTTCGCTGAAAAGCTTTCCACTAAACGTTTAGCTTGATCAGCTTCCAGACCAGAAGCATGACTTTTAACTTCAAAGCCTAAACTCTGTGCTTTTTCAACAACTTCTTTACTTGTTTTGCCAAGTTCTTTGGCAATTTCATATAATCTTTTCTTAGACAAATCTTGTCCTCCTATTTCCGTTATGCCATAAGAGTCCTCATTTTCTTTGAAAATCCAGCATCACTAATGGCGATCGTCTTACGACTCTTGCCAATGGCAATGCTTAAATCAAGTGCAGTAAACACTTGAGAGACTTCTATTTCATAGTAGTGACATTTATCTGTGATCTTTTTTGTCAAATTTGGTCCCGCATCTGAAGCCAGAAATACCAATTTTGCCTGACCCGTTTGAATGGCTTTCACCACCAGTTCTTCGCCAGAAATGACCTTTCCTGCCCTCTGAGCCAAACCTAAAAGATTTGACAATTGTTGTGAATTATTCAAGACCTAACTCTCTTCTTTTTACTTTATGATCTACATAAGCAATCAACTCATCATAAAAGCTCTCAGGAACTTCTACTGAAAAACTGCGGTTGAAAACTTGTTTTTTCTTAGCTAAAAGAGCTTCTTCATTGTCCAACTTGATATAAGCACCACGCCCATTTTTTTTACCCGTCGGATCAATAAAAATTTCACCTTCTTTAGTTTTTACAATACGAAGGAGATCACGTTTATCAATAATCTCACCAGATACAACAGATTTTCTTAAAGGTATTTTTCTTGTTTTTGCCATAAAACACCTCTCTTTATCTTAATCTTCAGAGCTTGTTTCGCTAACTTCTGTTAAAACTTCCTCTGTAGCTGGCGCTTCTAAAGCTGCGGCTTCTAGTGCTTCATATTCACTAGCTGATTTAATATCAATTCTAAATCCTGTCAAGTGAGCAGCTAAGCGCACGTTTTGACCACGACGTCCGATGGCTAATGATAGCTTATTATCAGGTACGACAACTGTGGCACGCTTGCTATTTTCATCATCAAAGATGACTTGATCCACTTCAGCAGGAGCAATCGCATTGTAGATAAACTCAGCTGGATCAGCTACCCATTGGATGACATCAATATTTTCCTCAACAGGCACCAAGAGTCCTGTCTTTTGATCCAAACGTTTTGGATGGAAACGACTAATGACTTTTTTGATATTTGAGCCTTGTTTCCCGACAATCGTTCCGATTGCATCTACATTAGGGTTGTGGCTGACAACCGCAACTTTTGTCCGATCTCCTGCTTCACGCGCCACACTTTTAATCTCAACTGTCCCATCAAAGACTTCAGGAATTTCTTGTTCCATGATACGTTTGATAAATTCTGGATGGCTACGGCTAACAAAAACGTTAACACCCTTAGGATTGTTTTCTACTTTATACACATAAACATCGATGCGATCATGAGATTTGAATGTCTCACCTGGAATTTGATCTTGGCGTGAAAGCTGCGCTTCAATGCTGCCGAGATTGACATAGATAAAACGATCATCAAAGCGCTCCACTGTTCCAGACATGATTTCACTTTCATGTTGTTTATACTCATTGAAAGTAATCTCACGCGTTTGACGACGCATTTTTTCCATGATAGTTTGTTTGGCAGACTGAGCAGCCACACGACCAAATTCTTTTGGAGACTCTTCAAAACGGATGCGATCACCTAGTTCATAAACACTGTTGATGGCAAGTGCATCTTTTAAACTAATTTCAAGTCGGCTATCAAAAACTTCCTCAACAACCTCACGGACTGTATATACTTGAAAATCACCAGTCTTTTCATCAAAAGTGATGTCTGCACTTTCTGATTGACCATAACGACGTTTATAAGCTGATCTCAATGATTCTTTAACGGCATCAATGATGTCGTCTTTTTTAATGCCCTTATCTTCTTCCAAAATACGGAAGGCTTCTAACATTTCTTTGCTCATAGTTTTATACCCGACTTCATGCTGACGGGGCATTCCTTTCTTAAAGTTTAACCGCAAGACGAGCTTTTGCAACCGTCTTATAGGGAATCTCAACAGTTTTTTTACGCGTTTTATCCATATAATCCATCGTCAAGGTTTCACCATCAAAGGCAACTAAGTCCCCTTCAAAAATCTTGACTTTATCAATTGCCTTATAGAGACTCACATTGATATATTGACCAATCGCAGCCTCTAGGCTTTCTTTTGTTTTAAGCGGACGCTCCAAACCAGGGCTAGAAATCTCTAGGAAATACTGCTCTGGAAATGGATCAGGCTTGATAGTATCTAACAAGGGACTGATAATCTCTGTTAAATCTGCTGTATCTTCAACCGTAATCCCTTCTGGCTTGTCAACTAAGATGCTGAGAATATAGTCTCCTCCCATCTTTTCATACTCGACATCAACCAACTCAAAGGGCTCAACAATAGCAGGTGCAACAATTTCTGTTACAATGTCAACAATTGTAGCGATGACATCTCCCTCCTTTTCTTACTTTTTGAACACAGATAGAGGCGAAGTTCTTACTCCGCCCCTTTCTCATATGATTTTTACATATTATATCACAATATCCCGAAATTGCAAGTAAAAAGATTAATAAGGACGTAGAGCTATTTTTAATGCCCTACTTCCCTTCTTTAGTTTGTGCTTTCTCTAAAGCAGCAGCAATGTTATCAACATAGTAACCTGATGCGAGCGCTAGCATCTCATAATCTTCAAAACCAACTTCGTGATCAAAGTGCACCTTATCTGTGCCTTCCCAAATTTCAGGGTGCTCTTTAGCAACCTTAGACCAATCTGCCACAGTGATATACGAATATTTTTTTGCTAACTGTAATTCATATTCTTTTAATTGATTAACCGTAGCTGTCGGCTCATCCACATAATTTCCATTATAAGGCGTGACTAAAACTAAGCGTGTCCCACTAGGTAACTGGGCCAACAAATCATCTAAGACTTCCTTGAAATTTGTGATTTCATTCACGCCAACAGCTAAGACCAAATTCTTTGGTAAACTACCATTAGCAATATAATTTTTCACAATTTCTACCGCATCTGCTAAATTACGGTTAGACTGGCTATCAATGATAGCCGTTGGAAATTTGGCAGTCAGAGCATCTCCAGCATGAACAGCCACTGAGTCACCAACAATCAAGGTACTATCTAAAACTGTGCCTTCCTCTCCTGTTTTAAAGGGAGCAAGACCATCTTTAATGGTTTGGATAAACAAATCTGACCCTTTAAGACTGGTTTCTGCGGTATGAGAAAAGTGCATCCCATCTGAACCCTCCCAAATTTCAGGATGATCAATAGCTGTTTGATACCAGTCTGCAATGCTCACACGGTCATACTGGCCAACAAGGCTCCGCTCAAACTCTACCGTTGCCTTTGTTTCCTCCGGATATTCATCACGACTATAAGGGGTTACCAATACTAAGTGCTTGTCTTTTGGAAGCGCATTGACAAATTGCATCACATCATTTTCATAGTCATAAACAGAATTTGCCCCCACTGCTAAAACGACAAAATCAGGCAAAGTTCCATTATCAATATGGTTTTGATAGATCTCATAAGCCATATCAAAACTACGACTCACCTGAGTATCAATAATGGCATTTCCCAAAGCGCCAGGCATGGTTTCAAAGGCATCTAAGGCAACTGAATCGCCAATCACCATGACATTGTCATAGTTTTCTGCCACCACTGTAGAACTTGACTGTCCTGAGACCTCTACTAAGCGCCGTGTCGTGGCTAAACTGGTTGCTGATTGGCGTAAGCCTTTATCTAACATCCCAGACTCAAAATGTCCTAATTTTGGAGCCTTTTGAGCAATAGTGATCGTTGTGATGGTTGATAATAACACAACCGTGACCATCAATAACATCAAGGTCTGATTTAACCATTTCGGATTTTGTTTCAGAAAATCTGGTTTTTTCCCCATCAACAAAGGTTCGATGACATAAAAGGAAATCGCAGCCAAAAGACTGGAAAAAATGAGTGTGACCAACACCGCTATTTCATGCGGCATCAGTTCTTTGGTAATTTGATAAATTGGCCAATGAAAGAGGTAAATACCATAGGAAATTGCAGCTAAAATAGTTGCCCAGACAGGCTCTGATGTCTTCGGTAACTTATCATTTAAAACTCTAGTGCATACAATAAACAGAGTCGCCAACAAGCTAGCAGCTAAAAAGCCAACACTATATGTAATAGGATTGGTGAAACTAAGAAAAAGCGCTAAACTCACTAACCCCATAAGACTAAGACCTAGTCCGATGACAATTGTCTTTATTGGTAAAATTTGAGCTAGTTTTTGATAATAGACACTTTTTTCACGAATCCCAACAACAGTCGCTAGAAAGCTTCCTAAAAATAGCGGATAAGCGTGACTGAAGCTAGAATAATAAAGCACAGATTGCTCTACCCCAGTCTGCTGACCAAAAACCATCAGCGCCCAGCTAGCTAAACCTAACAGAATGGATAAAAAAGCCACAACTTTTTTAAAGTTTTTTTTAACCCACTTGAGCTGACCAAGTAAAACCAAGGCGATAGCCCATAAAATATAGTAATGCACCTCCACAGCCAAACTCCACGTATGCAACAGCAAATGGGGAGCAAACTGCGCCTCATAATGACTTCCTAAACGTATTTCATAAAAATTAGTGACAAATCCAAGCGCAGCTAAGATTTGGTTTCCAATAGAAGCTCTAAAGTCATCACGAAGGACTAAGGTCAACGGGACACACATTAAAATCATAAAGATCAACGGAGGAACAATCCTGTAAAAACGCCGTCTAAAATAGCCAAGTAAGTCAATCTTTCCCTTTTTTTGAAACTCATCAATCAACAAAGCTGTTATGAGATAGCCTGAAAAGGTAAAGAAAATATCAACGCCTATAAAACCTCCAGGTAAAAAATCTTTATAAAAATGGTAAACCAAGACAAAAACTAAACCGATGATACGGACAAAAGAAAACCACTGTATTCTCATTTTTGATACATCCCTTGCTTAAACTTTCCTTCAAAAACACGCCCATCCTCAAGGGTTAACTTTCCTTGACCATGAGCTTGCCCTTTTTTAAAATCACCTTGATACGACCAACCTGCTGCTGAGGTAAAGGTTCCTTTTCCATCAAAACTACCATGGCTAAAATTCCCTTCATACCGATCTCCTGTATCGTAAACCAGACTACCTTGACCGTTTAGCCGATCATCTTGGACATAACCTGTGTAGTGAATTTTACCTTGATCTAAGGTTAGGCTTGTTTTTTTAGGTGCTTGCCCTAAACTAAAAATAGCTGCTCCTAAGATCACAAAAACACACCCCAACTCCAATAAACTTTTCAAAAATCTCTGTTTCATTTCCTTCCTTTTTCTAGTAAAAAAAGCTAGTGATGAGCTAGCTTTTTTTTCATATTGTTATCCTTACTAGTCGTCAGCTTTTATACTAGTAATTTCACTAAAGGAGAGGAGGGGATTCGAACCCCCGAGCCCCGTTAAGGACTACACGCTTTCCAAGCGTGCGCACTCGGCCACTATGCGACCTCTCCATCAATAATAAGAACAAAATTTGCCCCTATTATATCTCATTTTGATAATATTAGCAAGCTAATTTTAAAATTGAGCTTCCACACGATAAATCACTTGACCCTTGTTAGAAAATTTTTCCTCATACTCTGTCATAACATTACCTTCATAGTCACTAGCATGTAAATCCAACCAAACTTGTTTTAATAACATACCATATTGTGAAAAACTTGCCAGGCTATACTCAAATAAACCACGATTATCTGTCTTAAAATGAATTTCACCGTTTTCAGGCAAGATTTGTTTATAGGTATCTAGAAAACTCTTATAAGTCAAACGACGCTTCTCATGACGTTTTTTAGGCCAAGGATCACTAAAGTTAAGATACATCAAATCAACTTCACCATCAGCAAAATAATTAGTCAAGCTAGAACCATCAACTAATAACAACTTCACATTTGGCAAATCAGCTTCCAAAACCTTATCCAAGGCATAACTCAAAACCGATAATTGAATATCAATCCCAATATAATTAATATGAGGATTTTGTGCTGCCATCCCTGTGATAAAACGTCCTTTACCTGATCCAACTTCAATATGAATAGGATGGTCATTGCCAAAAACCTCATGCCAATGACCCTTAGCTTCTTCTGGGTTTGTAATAACGTACTGAGGATGATTAGCCAATAGATCCTCAGCACCTTTACGTTTTCTCATGCGCATAATTAAAACTGCTCCCTAAATTTGCGTAATGCATAAATTTTCTTGTTAACGTATTCCATATCTCCAATTGCAAAAAATTTTACAATTTCAGACAGATAATTAAATTGTCCATACCACTTAACCTTACTCAAAACCTCTTCAGGAGTATGGTAGCCATAATAGTGTAGCCAAGTCTTCCAATTCTGACGTGGGATATAGTGGCTGAGCAAATAAGCAATGTCATACATCCGATCTGTTAGACGAACAGAATCCCAATCAACCAAATAAATCAGACCACTTGTGGTAATCACCCAATTGCTATGTTTCACATCGCCATGAACAATAGTAGCTTGATCTTGCTCAAACTCTGGCAAGGTTTTTCTTAATTCTTGAGCAACAGATTGTAAAAAGGAATTTTTTTGAATGTCAATCGGTGCATTAGCTTGCCAACTTGTTAGCAAATCATATGGATTTTCGATTTTATAGTTTAGTTGTAACAACTGATTCACAAGATGACGTGATTTATGTAAACGTAACAAAATATGCACAATTTGCTTACTGGTCATATCCTCTTTGGTTAAAATCCGTCCTTGTAACCATTCTTGAGCCGTCATCATGCCACCATTAGCTTGACGTTTTGCCCATAATAGTTGAGGAGCAATTTGTTCTTTGGCTAGGGCTGCTAAGATTGGTGTCGTATCCATTTTAACAAAGATGCGCTGGCCGTCTGGATAAGTCCCAATAAAGGCTTTACCACTTTTGCCTTTTAAAGGCGTCAATTCTAAATTATTTTCTTCCAATGACACCTACTCCTCCTTCTAAAACAACAGTATTATTTATTTTACTCGTTTTGACGAACTTAGTCAACAATCTTTCTGATTTTATAAGCTAAATAGATTTCAACCAGTACCACTTGCCCTAAAATCAACCCTAAACTAACCCATGAAAAACCTGTAGCTACTACTTCAAAAAGAACAAGGACATAAGCCAAGCCTCTCAAGACATTCATCAAGCCCTTCTTTTTATCCGAAATTTCTACTGGAAATAAACGTGGAGCATAGGTGTAATCATAAACATGATATAAGCCTAAAAGCTGGAATAATAGTAAATAATTTAGTGTCAGAGTCAAACCAACTGCCAGTAATTTTTGAGGAAGAAAAAGTAACACTAAGAGGGAAATAAAAAACAGGCGAAGTGTTAAACCAAAATAATCTCCTGTGCGAAATAAGGCTCTAATCAGAAGATTTTCCCAAGTCAATCGGTGAGCTTGAGGCATAAAAAATAAGAGCCGATCTAAATAACCCCTTCTTTTAACGCTTGTTGTGACGCCCTTAACCGTCGTAAACAAAGCAAAAAAACTTAAAATTCTACGTTGGCGCTTATTCTCAATCGCTATTACCCGATCCCAGTTCAAGAAGTTCCCCTCAACACTTGCTTTTTTTCTATAATGACTGATGACGTAACGTAAAAGTATCAGACTCATCACAAACAAAATAAAGTGGATAAGCGATAAACCTAATTTTAAAAATAAAGGTAAGACTAAAACTAAGATCGCCGTTTGAAGGGCTGAATAAGTCCAAAAACTACTCCGATAGGCCTTACGAACTTCTCTTATTACCTCTTCTTCTTTTGTCAGAAAGTAGAGCTTATCAGCCTCTTGAACATAAGTGGCAGGTCCACCTAAAAAAGGTAATAGCAAGGAGATGGAAAATAAAACAAGCGCAATAGGGTACGGATTCTTAGGAAAGTTTTGCAATAATTGGCTGTATTGCACCAATACAAATCCTAGTAGAAGCATTAAGACTAAAACAAAGTGATCATTCAAGACATACCGCAGATACTTCAAGGATTGCTGTCTAAAAACGTGTCGCCTTTTTCTAAAAGCATTTTCTACCATTTTAATCCTCTTTCGTCAATTTCATATAAATGGCCGTCAAATCTGCTTCAGGGTCTCCAAATTGTTGACGAAGTTCTTCCAAACTACCATTAGCTCTAACTTCTCCTTTATGAAGAATGACAAAGCGATCGCACATTTTCTCCGCTGAATCCAGCACATGGGTGGACATTAAGATAGACTTGCCAGCTTTCTTTTTTTCAGCTAATAACCTTGTCAAATCTGCGATGGCAATGGGATCTAATCCCAAAAACGGCTCATCCACAATCAACAAACTCGGATCAACCAATAAGGCGCAGATAATCATCACCTTTTGCTTCATGCCCTTAGAAAAATTAACAGGAAACCAATCGAGGCGATCGGTCAAGCGAAAAAGATCAAGTAACTCCTTTGCTTGGTCCATGGCTTTTTTATCGTCTAAATCATAAGCCATAATGACCGTTTCAATGTGTTCTTTTAACGTCAATTCTTCATATAAAATTGGGGTTTCTGGAATCAAAGCTACTTTCTTTCGATAAGCTGCTAAGTCATCAGACAAACGTAATCCATCAATACTAATCGTTCCTTGATAAGGTTGTAATAATCCAATAATTTCATTTATAGTAGTTGATTTTCCTGCCCCGTTCAAACCAATCAGGCCAACCAATTCACCATCTGCTACTTCAAAAGAAATATTTTTTAAAACAGGAATATTGACATATCCCCCTGTTAGATTTTCGATTTTTAACATAAGTTTTCTCACTAAAATTTGATATAATCATTATAACAAAAAGACTTAACTAAAGGAGAAATCAATATGGAGAATTGTATTTTTTGTCAAATTATTGCTGGAGAAATTCCATCATCTAAAATTTATGAAGATGATCAAGTGCTAGCCTTTTTAGACATTTCTCAGACAACTAAAGGTCACACCTTAGTGGTTCCAAAAACACATGCTAGAAATACACTTGAGATGACTGAAGAGGCTGCGTCACAATTATTCAGTCGTATCCCTAAAATTGCCCGCGCCGTTCAATCTGCTACACAGGCTAAGGGGATGAATATTATTGCTAATAACGAGGAAATTGCAGGGCAAACTGTTTTTCATACACATATCCACCTTGTTCCTCGATTTGATGAAAACGATGGCATCGCTATTCACTACACTACACATGAGCCTGACTTTACAGCCCTAGCTGAGTTAGCTAAAACAATTTCCAAAGAGGTGATTTAATTGAAACTATCCCATCTTGCCTTAATCAGTGGGTCAGCTGTTCTTGCCTATACCCTTTATAAAAAAAGAGACCACATCACACAATTTGCTCAAGAAGGTCTTAAAAATTTAGATGAAGCTAAAACGGATTTAGACAATATCCAAAACAACCTTTCTATTATCCAAGAGCAAACACAATTACTCCAAAAATACGGTCAAGATTTTCAGCAAAAATGGCGGTATTTTGAAAAGGAAAAAGATGCCCATATCTCTGAAATCAATCGCATTCTAGGACACTATCAAAAAACAAACTCATAAAAATATCCCCTGACAGAAAATTCTGTCAGGGGATATTTTTATGAAAGACTACTGAATCGGTTGTAAAGTAGCTGTATCTTGATAAGTTTGCTGGTATTGACCAACTGACGACGGAGCCTCTTGATAAACAGTACTTGGAGTATAAGTCTGATCTGTAGTAGATTGCTCTGAAGAGTATGAATCTGCAGTAAGATTTTCTGAATACCCATCACTACCACTGTCTAAGGTCACTCCATAATAATCATCATACAAAATAGCAGTCGTTGTCAAAGTCTTACTAGTTTTAAGTCCTAGTGCTTTCTTAATACGATTCTGAACAGTTAATAAATGTTCAGAAGTGACTAGCTGATAAGAACCGCCATTAATGGTAGCATCTTCACCTTTTAGCTGGTAGGTCTTGATATTTTTCAAAGCATCACTATAGCCTAACAAGCTTGGAATGGTTGAAGAGCTAATTTCAATATTAGTCTGCATATTGCCACTAACTGCTTTTAAAATGTCCTTGTACTTGCTCACACTATCTAAGGCTAAGACCTTCTTGACCACTTTGGTGATGACCTCTCGTTGACGACGTTGACGACCATAATCTCCCTCAGGATCATCATAACGCATACGTGCATAAACCAAAGCTTGATCTCCATTGATATGATGTGTCCCTGGTTCAACAGTTGCCGTATAAGCAGGTTCATTTGCTTCAATAGAAATAGGGAAATCAAAATCATTTGTCACGGTAATCCCACCTACCGCATCAACAAGCTGTACCAAACCTTCCATATTAATTTGAATATATTTATCGATGGTGATATCTAACATATCTTGAATGGTCATAATCGCCATTTGGGCTCCTCCAGCCGCATAGGCTGTATTTAGCTTCGCCTCAGAATTTGTGGCTTCATTATTTTTAGGTCCAGAAAGATTAATTAAAATATCACGCTCTAAACTGGTCATAGTTGTCTGATTTGTTTTAGGATTTATAGTTAACAGGATCATAGAATCACTATTTCCTTCCCATTTCGATGTTCGATCAGCAGAGCCTGTATCAACTCCCATTAACAAGATAGAAAAAGGCTTTGTCTGCTTAATAACATCCTGACTCCCCGAATTTTCTGAGGTATTAAAATCCTTAAACGTTTTTGATAACTCCTCCGTTGAAAAACCATAAATATTAGAAGTATAGACTCCTAGTGCAACCAAACTAAGTGTAAAAATTGCACCCAACATTAACAAAATTTTTCTACCAATTTTCATACGACTCTCTAATTTATCAGCTTACTCATCAAGTAAACATCTAAAAACTCCCCATCTTTTGTTTTTATGCCACGTTTTTTCAAACCTTCTATCTCAAAACCAAACTTTTCATAAATATGGATAGCCCGTTTATTGCGCTTTTGAACTGTCAGCTCCAAGCGCCTAATCTCCCCTGATTCTTCCGCCCAAGTCATAGCCGTATCTAAAAGAATTTGCCCGATACCGTAATTCCAATAATCCCTTTTGACCGCTATAAAAACATCACCTATATGGGATAAGGCGGGATCTTCTTCTCCTTTAATATTAATCAGTCCCAAAATAGTCTCTTGTGTTTTAGCCACAAGACAAATATTATTGTTCGACACACTAGACCATTCTAGAAAATCTTTCAATGCTTCTTTTGTGAAAGAAGAACTAGGAGTCTGCCAGGCAATATAATCTGTCTCTTCTTTAATGAGTAATAAGGCTTCTAATAATGCTTCTGCAACAAGTGGACTGGCTTCCACAATATCTAAGGTCGTCTCTGTCATACAAGTTCTCCAATGATTGCTTTGGAACGTGGTCCATTTGCAGATAGACTTACACAACGACCATCGTCAACCTTGCGGATTACAACCTCTAGATAATCATTTGGTAAGCTATCATTAAGAAGCTCTCCCCACTCAATCACTGTGACACCCTGACCAAAAAGAAATTCATCTAAATCAATAGAATCAGGATCATCTCCAATACGATAGACGTCTAAATGATATAAGGGAAGTTGCCCTTCATATTCACGAACTATAGTGTAGGTGGGGCTTTTAATCATTTGGGTGATCCCCAAACCACGCGCCAAGCCTTTGGTCAAGGTTGTCTTTCCAGCACCCAGATCTCCTGTTAATACTACTACATCTTGTTTTTTTAGAATACGGCCTATATTTTCACCAAGGGCCATCAATTCTTCTTCGTTATGACTTTTAAACATAAGGAAATTATATCAGAATTCTCTTTCTAATGCCACAGCTAAAAGAAAGAAAGCAAGAAAAAAAGAGAAGCTCAAGCTTCTCTTCAAACATCCTATAATATGGCTAAGATAACAAAGTTTAAAATAAATAAACCAGTTGCCACCCACAAAATAGGGTGAATCTCTTTAGATTTTCCAGTAGCTACTTTAACCAAGCAATAGAAAATAAATGCCGCTGCAATCCCGTATGAAATCGAATAGCAAAGTGCCATAAAGAAGGCTGCAAAGAAAGCTGGTAGAGCTTCTTCAAAGTTTTGCCAATCAACATCTAGGAATGAAGATACCATCATCACACCAACAATAATCAAGGCTGGTGCAGTGGCCGCTGCTGGCACAACGCCAATAAATGGCAAGATAAGAATAGAAAGTAAGAAACAAACTGCTGTAGAAACAGCTGTTAAACCAGTACGCCCACCAGCTGAGATACCTGCTGCTGATTCAACATAAGTCGTCGTATTAGATGTTCCAAAAATAGCACCGATAGATGTTCCAATCGCATCTGCGAAAAGGGCACGGTCCATCTTGGAATTAAACCCTGTGCTATTTTCAAGCGCTGCTTCATCTTCTGCTGAGAAGATTCCTGTTTTACGGCCTGTTCCAATAAAGGTTCCTAGAGTATCAAAGGTATCTGAAAGACTAAAGGCAAAAATCGTCATCAAAACCAGAGGTAAACGACTAGAATCACTAAAGAGTGAACTCATACCACCAAAGGCAGCAAGGAAAGTTGTTCCCAACTCTTTAAACCCTGTACTAATGTGATTGTTAGCAAAATCAATTGCTGACAGATCAACTACTCCCATAGGAATACCGATCAATGTGGTCAAAACAATCCCCAAAAGGATACCGCCACGAACATTTTTAATGACCAAAAATGCTGTTAAAATTAACCCAATGACTGCCAGTAAAACACTTGGATCCGTAAAGGTTGAAATAGCTGGGACAACACCACCATTACCAAAAACAGAGGTCACACCATTTTCAAATGTCTTTGCTGTTGCATCTGCTGGTGCGACACCATTGACTGTAATGATATTACTTGCAGAGGTTGAGAAGGTAATCAAATTAGCATTTTTAAATCCTAGGTAGGCAACAAAAACACCGATCCCTCCACCAATAGCATGTTGTAAACTAACTGGTATAGCCTTAATAATGCTTTTACGCACCTTAGTTACTGTGATAAAGATGTTAAACAAACCACAGATAAAGACCATAGCTAGCGCTTCTTGCCAAGAAAAGCCTAAACCAAAAACAACCGTATAAGTAAAGAAAGCATTTAACCCCATACCTGGTGCTAAAGCATAAGGGACATTAGCAAAGAGTCCCATGATTAAGGTTGAAATAACACTAGCAATAATCGTCGCTAGAAAAACAGCTTGTGTCGGCATCCCTGCTGCACCCAAAATAGATGGGTTGATAAAGAGAATGTACGACATTGCAAAGAAAGTAGTAATACCAGCAAAAATTTCTGTACGAACTGTGGTATTATGCTCTTTTAAGTTAAAAAACTTTTCCATTTGATTTGGATTCTCCTTTTTTCCGAACATTATTCAATTATACAAAAAAAACATTCCTTTTTCAAGGAATGTTTCTCCTTTTTTATTCTTTCTCTGCAAATACCATGACCATTATCTGGATAAAGGTAAATCCTAAAATAAAAGGTAGCGCCTCCCACGAAACCACTTCTACTATTTCCTTAACAACAAGCATCGGACGAGTAAAAATATCCCATGAATTTAATCTAGCATAACGTCCAATATGAATCGCAAAACTCGAAATAAATGATAAGCCACCAATGGTCAACAATCGTAAAACATAAGACTGCAGCTTAAACGCTTCAAAAATTAAGCGAACACTTTCAACACCAGCCATAACCCCAAAAAAGATACTAGGCACATAGAGCATAAATAAAATCATACTCTCTCTTTGCCACAAAACGGTGCTGGCAAAGTGCATATGTACAATATCTGTTACCATATAAAACGTATTAGGATAAAAAAATAGCCATAGTCCCGTCGCAATAACCTTTAAAATCCCTTGTTTACTCCAATGCGCTATCACTGCAAAATCTAGTGCCACTAAGGCTAAAAACATATTCCAAATGAGGTTTGGTCCTTGCAAATTATAACGTAAAATACTTGCTGAAATCAGCATAAAAAATAAATGAATCAATAAATTTTTCTTCATATTTAATTACTCCTAAACGAACCTTTCTTTAATAGATATTATAACACACTTCATCTAACTTTATCTTCACCCTTATTTTTGATATAATAAGCCCATGACAAAAAAAGTAATTGCTATTGACTTAGATGGTACCTTATTACAAAGTGATAATACCATCTCTGACTATACTATAGAAACCATTAAGAAAATCCAAGAACAAGGACACCTCGTCATTATTACCACGGGACGTCCTTACCGCATGGCTATTGAATATTACAAAATATTAGGCTTAACAACTCCTATGATTAATTTCAATGGCTCACTGACTCATATTCCTGAAAAAAAATGGGAATGGGAGCATAGCGTCAAAATTGATAAGAAGTATCTCTTTGAAGTTCTAAAACACGAAAAAAGTTTTGAGATGGACTTCATTGCCAGTGAATACCGCAAAAATTTCTACGTCACTAACCATCATCCAGATACTATTAAACCCGAACTATTTGGTGTTAAAAAAATGACACCAAATATGGTATTGATTCCAGAAAAAATTACTCGTGATCCTAATGCTCTTTTGATGCAAACGCGTGCTAAAGATAAATACCAATTGGCTTTAGATATTAAAAAGCACTTAAATGATGCTATCGAAGTTGATTCTTGGGGTGGACCACTTAATATCCTTGAATGCTCTCCTAAAGGAGTCCACAAGGCATACGCACTCCATTATCTCCTAAAAGCCTTAAATAAATCTCAAGATGATTTGATTGCCTTTGGTGACGAACATAATGACACCGAGATGCTAGCTTTTGCCAAAGTAGGCTATGCTATGAAAAATGCTAACAAGATCCTTCTTCCTTACGCAGACCAAATGACAGATTTTGATAATAATCAAGATGGGGTTGCCAAACAATTAGAAAAGTTGTTTTTGTAGAATATTTTTAATATTTTATTTTTTTCTCTGAAATAGGCTTAATAAGGGACTTTTTCCAACTTTATTAAGTCTATTTTTCTGTCATCATTTTGATAATTTATGAAATAATTTGCAAAACTTCTTGACTTTTAGTTGAAAACGCTTTAAAATTGTTTTGTTCTCATCTTTCATTGGGATCTCTAAGAATTGCCTTGATCGGTGACTGGAGATTATTTTTAGATATTCTAGTGAAAAAATTTAAATAAGGAGGAAGAACAAGAATGGGTATCGGAATCGTTATCGCAAGCCATGGTGAATTTGCTGCTGGCATTCATCAATCTGGTTCTATGATCTTTGGCGATCAAGAAAAAGTACAAGTTGTCACTTTTATGCCAAGCGAAGGACCTGATGATTTATACGCTAAGTTCAACACTGCCATTGCTGCATTTGATGCTGATGATGAGGTATTAGTTCTAGCTGACCTTTGGAGTGGGTCTCCATTTAACCAAGCTAGCCGTGTCGCAGGAGAGAATCCTGACCGAAAATTTGCCATCATCACAGGTCTCAACTTACCTATGCTGATTCAAGCTTACACTGAGCGTATGATGGATGCCAACGCTGGTGTAGAGCAAGTCGCAGCAAACATCATCAAAGAAGCTAAGGATGGTATCAAAGTCCTTCCTGAAGAACTTCAACCGGAAGAAGCTAGTGCTGCCCCTACAGAAACTACAGCACCTCAAGGAGCTATCCCTGAAGGAACAGTTATTGGAGATGGTAAGCTAAAAATCAACCTTGCCCGTATCGACACACGTCTGTTACATGGTCAGGTGGCAACAGGGTGGACACCTGCTTCTAAAGCAGACCGTATCATTGTGGCTTCAGACTCTGTCGCAAAAGATGACCTTCGTAAGCAACTGATTAAACAAGCTGCTCCTGGTAATGTCAAAGCAAATGTTGTTCCAATTAAGAAATTGATTGAGGTCTCAAAAGATCCTCGTTTTGGGAATACACATGCTCTCATTCTCTTTGAAACACCTCAAGAAGCCCTCGAAGCGATTGAAGGTGGAGTTGATATCAAAGAGCTAAACGTCGGCTCAATGGCGCACTCTACAGGAAAAACAATGGTCAACAACGTTCTCTCTATGGACAAGGATGATGTTGCAACCTTTGAAAAACTCCGTGATTTAGGTGTCAAATTTGATGTCCGTAAAGTACCAAACGACTCTAAAAAAGACTTGTTTGAGCTCATCAATAAAGCTAACGTTCAATAAATTTTTCATCTACCAAAACGAAAGGATTACATAACATGTCAGATATTTCAATTATTTCTGCGATTTTGGTCGTTGTTGTTGCCTTCTTAGCAGGTCTTGAAGGTATCCTCGACCAATTCCAATTCCACCAACCAATCATTGCCTGTACCCTTATCGGTCTTGTAACAGGACACCTCGAAGCTGGAGTTATGCTTGGTGGATCACTTCAATTAATCGCTCTTGGATGGGCTAATATCGGAGCTGCTGTAGCTCCTGATGCTGCACTAGCATCTGTAGCAGCTGCTATTATCCTTATTAAAGGTGGAGACTTCTCACGTGACGCTATCGGTGTGGCACAAGGGGTTGCTATCCCACTTGCCGTTGCAGGTCTTTTCCTTACAACACTTGTTCGTACAGTATCTGTTTCACTTGTTCATGGTGCAGATAAAGCGGCTAAAGAAGGAAATATTGCTGGTGTAGAACGTTTCCACTTAATGGCACTTGCTCTTCAAGGTCTTCGTATCGCTATCCCAGCAGCTCTTCTTCTTGCTATTCCTACTGAAGCAGTCCAATCAGCTCTTGAAGCAATGCCTGATTGGTTGATTGGTGGTATGAACGTTGGTGGTGGTATGGTGGTTGCCGTAGGTTATGCTATGGTTATCAACATGATGGCTACCCGTGAAGTATGGCCATTCTTTGCACTTGGTTTTGTATTTGCTACTATCGGTGACATCACCCTTATCGGTCTTGGTGCTATCGGTGTTGCCATCGCTCTTATCTACCTCAATCTTTCTAAAAAAGGTGGATCAGGTAATGGCGGTGGATCTGCTTCAAATGATCCAATCGGCGACATTTTAGAAGATTACTAAGAGAAGGGAGATCTATCATGTCAGAAAAAATTCAACTTTCAGTAGCTGATCGTAAAAAAGTTTGGTGGCGTTCTACCTTCCTTCAAGGTTCTTGGAACTATGAACGTATGCAAAACTTGGGTTGGGCCTACGCACTTATCCCAGCTATTAAAAAACTCTATACTACTAAAGAAGAACAAGCGGCTGCACTTGAGCGTCATATGGAATTCTTTAACACACACCCATATGTTGCTGCTCCTATTATGGGGGTAACCCTTGCTTTTGAAGAAGAAAAAGCAAACGGAGCTGAAATTGATGATGCTGCTATCCAAGGGGTTAAAATCGGGATGATGGGACCTCTTGCTGGTATCGGAGATCCAGTATTCTGGTTTACAGTACGTCCTATCCTTGGTGCACTGGGTGCTTCACTTGCTGTCAGTGGTAATATCATGGGACCTATCCTCTTCTTCGTTCTATGGAATGCTATCCGTATGGCTTTCTTATGGTACACTCAAGAATTTGGTTATAAAGCTGGTTCTGAAATTACTAAAGATATGTCTGGTGGTATCCTACAAGATGTTACCAAAGGAGCTTCTATCCTAGGGATGTTTATCTTGGCTGCACTGGTACAACGTTGGGTATCTATCAACTTTGCCTTCAACGTTTCATCTGTACAATTAGATGAAAAAGCTTATATCCACTGGGATGAGCTCCCTGAAGGTGGAGAAGGTATTCGTCAAGCCTTTGAACAAGTTGGTCAAGGATTGTCTCAAACGCCTGAAAAAGTGACAACTTTCCAACAAAACTTAGACTCACTTATTCCTGGTTTGATGGGACTTCTTCTAACTTTCCTATGTATGTGGTTGCTTAAGAAAAAAGTATCACCAATTACTATTATTATTGCACTCTTTATCGTTGGTATCGCAGCGCGTTTCTTCGGTATCATGTAATTAAAAGAGATTGGAACTTTATGCTCCAATCTCTTTTTGTTCCCCTAGTATTTTTGGTAAAATAGATAAAAACGAAAGGAGTACATATGGCACAATCACTCAATAAAACAGTTAGCCTACAAACAACAGGGGTTTCTTATATGACCGCTGCAGGAGGTAAGGTCGGAAAATTCCTTCTTGGTGATAAAGCCTTAGAATTTTATCCAGATAGTAATGTCGAGCGCTACATTCAAATTCCTTGGAATACTATCATTCAAATTGGAGCTAACGTTAGTGGCAAAAAAGTTAGCCGACATTTTGAAGTTTATACAGATAGTGGCAAGTTTCTCTTTGCCTCTAAAGACTCAGGTAAAATTTTAAAGATTGCTCGTGATGCTATTGGAAATGATAAGGTTGTTCGTTTCCCTACACTCTTACAAAAAATTGGACAGCTGTTTGCAAAAAAAGAAAAAAATTAGTATAATAGTAGAAACGGATAAGTAACTCTGCTACTTTTGCAGAAAGCCTGCGGTTGCTGCGAGCAGGTAAAGGAAACGAGTGAAATTCTACCGTTCATTTAACAATATGATAACCATTAAGTGCACTAAGGTGAAGCTGGATGGAACCGCGCATGAGCGTTCCAGCAACTAACTTGAGTGTGCTTATTTTTATATAAAATAGAAAGGATGATTCCATTACCCCTACGAGAGAAAATGGAATCAGGGCTATAACAAAATCCTAAAAAGCCCTAGGTAGTATACTTTATGCTAGATCTTAAACGTATCCGCAGTGACTTTGATACGGTTGCTAAAAAATTAGCAACTCGTGGTGTTGAAGAGAAAACACTACTAGAATTAAAAGCACTTGATGAAAAACGTCGTGAATTATTAGTCAAAGCTGAGAGCGCTAAAGCTGAACGTAATCTTGCATCTGATGCTATTGCCCAAGCTAAGCGTAACAAAGAAGATGCTAGTCAGCAAATTGCTGCCATGCAAACCTTATCCGCTGACATTAAAGCCATTGATACTGAGTTAGCCACTATTGATGAGCAACTCAACCAAATCATCACAATTCTTCCTAATACACCACACGATTCTGTTCCTGTCGGCGCTGACGAGGAAGATAATGTCGAAGTTCGTCGTTGGGGAACTCCTCGTGAATTTACCTTTGAACCTAAAGCACACTGGGACTTAGGAGAAGACCTGGATATTTTGGACTGGGAACGTGGTGCAAAAGTAACAGGTGCCCGCTTCCTCTTTTATAAGAACTTAGGTGCTCGTTTAGAGCGCGCCCTCTACAACTTCATGTTGGATGAACATATTGCAGAAGGCTACCAAGAAATCATTACACCTTATATGGTCAATCATGACTCTATGTTTGGTACAGGACAATATCCAAAATTCAAAGAAGATACTTTTGAGCTAGATGGAACTAACTTCGTTCTTATCCCAACAGCTGAAGTCCCACTAACAAACTACTATCGTAATGAAATTTTAGACAGTAAAGAGCTTCCTATCTACTTTACTGCTATGAGCCCATCATTTCGTTCTGAAGCAGGATCTGCTGGGCGTGACACACGTGGTCTGATTCGACTCCACCAATTCCATAAAGTTGAGATGGTTAAATTTGCTAAACCAGAAGAATCATACGAAGAATTGGAAAAAATGACTGCCAATGCAGAGAATATCCTTCAAAAACTTGGCTTACCTTACCGCGTTTTGTCCCTTTGTACAGGAGATATGGGCTTTTCAGCTGCTAAAACTTACGATCTAGAAGTGTGGATTCCAGCCCAAAACACTTATCGTGAAATCTCAAGTTGCTCAAACACCGAAGATTTCCAAGCTCGTCGTGCTCAAATTCGCTACCGAGATGAAGCTGATGGTAAAGTGAAACTTCTTCACACCTTAAACGGTTCAGGACTTGCTGTTGGCCGTACCGTTGCTGCTATTCTTGAAAACTATCAAAATGAAGATGGTTCTGTCACAATTCCTGAAGTACTTCGTCCATATATGGGAGGCATCTCTGTCATCTCTCCTAATTAAGTAAACATCCAGATTTGGCTCATTAAGCCAGTCTGGTTTTTTATTACCATCGACCATGAGTTTTAATAGAGCAAAAAAGACTGGATTCAAATCCCAGTCTCTCAATATTTTCTAAATCTTTGATAACGCGCATCAACTAAATCTTCTGCACTTAAGGCTTGTAACTCCTTAAAAGTTTCGATTAGATCTGATTTCAACATGGTAATCACCTCAGATGAAAAATAGCCACGTTCAGGAATCACCTTATCAATCACTCCCATACGTAGAAGTTCGCCTGCTGTTATTTTCATCAATTCCGCTGCTTCCGCTGCTCGAGTGCCATCTTTCCATAAAATAGAAGCAAATCCCTCAGGACTTAAAACGGCATAAATACTATGTTCTAACATCCAAACCTTATCTGCTACAGCCAAGGCAAGTGCCCCACCAGAGCCACCTTCACCAATAATAATAGCAATAATAGGAACCTTTAAATCACTCATTTCTAGTAAATTCCGAGCAATTGCTTCTCCTTGTCCTCGCTCCTCGGCACCAATACCAGGATAAGCTCCTACAGTATTGATAAAGGTAACGACAGGACGATTAAACTTCTCTGCTTGTTTCATCAAGCGTAAGGCTTTACGATACCCTTCAGGATGAGGTTGACCAAAATTACGATTGAGATTATCTTGAAGGTTTTTTCCTTTTTGAATCCCAACAACCGTCACTGCCTGACCATCTAGCCGCCCAATTCCACCTATAATAGCACCATCATCACGAAAATTACGATCCCCATGTAGTTCTATAAAATCATCAAAGATAGCCTTAGCATAATCAAGACTGGTTAAACGCCCTTGATCTCTTGCTTCTTTTAAAATATAGCTAACATCATTCATTAGCATCCTCCATGAAATCCTAGTAGTGTCGCAATGGTTTCTGGTAATTCCGTTCGTTTTACAATAGCATCAACAAAACCATGATCTAGTAAAAATTCTGCCTTTTGAAACTCATCTGGCAAATTTTCTCGAACCGTTGTTTCTATCACTCGACGTCCTGCAAACCCAATCAGTGTCTGTGGCTCAGCTAAGATGATATCTCCTTCCATAGCAAAGCTAGCAGTAACCCCCCCTGTTGTAGGATCTGTTAGTACCACCAAGTAAAACAAGCCTGCATTAGAATGTCGCTTAACCGCCGCCGAAACTTTTGCCATCTGCATCAAACTCATAATTCCCTCTTGCATTCTTGCACCACCTGAGGCGGTAAAAATAACAACAGGTAATTTTTCTGATATCGCATATTCAAATAAACGCGTTAATTTTTCACCAACAACGGTCCCCATACTAGCCATGATAAAATTGGAGTCCATAATAGCCAATGCTGTTTCTTTCCCCTTAATCCTTGCACGCCCTGTTAAAACTGCTTCATCCAGACCTGTTTTTTCTTGAGTTAAACGTAACTTTTCTTCATAATTTGGAAAGTCAAGGGGATTTTTGGTTTGAATACCTGTAAAAAGTTCCTCAAAACTCCCTTCATCAACTGTAATACAGAGACGTTCTTGAGCTGAAATTCTAAAATTATAAGAACATTGAGGACATATTTTGGCCACTCCAAGATCTTTTTGGTAAATCATGACCTTACAAGAAGGACATTTGGCAAACAACTCATCTGGAACTTCAGGAACCTCACGCTTTGGCTGCCTTACTGAGCGATTAGGATTGATACGAATGTACTTATCTTTTCTATTAAATAAAGCCACCTTAACTCCTATTCTTTAGTTTTATTATAGTTTGGTAAGAAAGTCTCCATCAAGAAAGAGGTATCATAATCTCCCGCCACAACATTAGGATTAGAGATAAGATCAAATTGAAAATCTGCATTTGTTTTAACACCTTCAATATCTAGCTCATACAAAGCCCGTTGCATTTTCATCAAAGCATCAAAACGGTTATCACCATGAACAATAATTTTTGCAATCATGCTGTCATAATAAGGTGGGATGGTATAGCCTGTATAAACAGCTGAATCAACACGGACACCAACACCCCCACTAGGCAGATACAAATCAGTGATGGTACCTGGACTTGGTGCAAAATTAAAATCAGGATTTTCTGCATTAATACGACACTCAATAGCATGACCAGAGATCGTCACATCCTCTTGTTTAAAACTCAAAGCCTGACCAGCAGCAATACGAATTTGCTCTTTGACAATATCCACACCTGTCACAAATTCTGTTACTGGATGCTCTACTTGAACACGCGTATTCATCTCCATGAAATAAAATTCACCACTGCTTTCATCCAGTAAGAACTCAATAGTTCCAGCATTTTCATACTGAACAGCCTTAGCAGCACGTACCGCAGCATTCCCCATCTCTTGACGAAGTGTTTTTCCAATCGCAATAGAGGGACTTTCTTCTAAAACTTTTTGATTATGGCGCTGTAGCGAGCAATCACGTTCACCTAGATGCACAATATTTCCATGACGGTCCCCTAAAATTTGTACTTCAATATGTCGAGCAGGGTAAATCACCTTCTCAATATACATGGCACCGTTTCCAAAGGCAGCTTGTGCCTCTTGTGACGCAGATTCAAAGGCAGCAATAAGATCTGCCTCTTTTTCAACTTTACGGATTCCTTTACCACCTCCACCTGCGGAGGCTTTTAACATCACAGGATAACCAATCGTATTTGCAATCTGAAGAGCTTCTTCAGCTGTCTCCACTTGACCATCAGATCCTGGA
Source organism: Streptococcus sp. SGI.013 (assembly GCF_050315295.1). Taxonomy (NCBI): domain Bacteria; kingdom Bacillati; phylum Bacillota; class Bacilli; order Lactobacillales; family Streptococcaceae; genus Streptococcus; species Streptococcus sp. SGI.013. The sequence continues at coordinate 10,721 of NZ_JBNPOS010000002.1, read as the reverse complement.
ATCACTGGCACACCTGCTTTAATCATCTCTGCACGCGCATTGATTTTATCTCCCATCATATCCATTACCTGACCAGATGGACCAATAAATTGAAGATTCATCTCTTCACACATGGTTGCAAATTTAGAATTTTCACTCAAAAAGCCAAAACCTGGATGAATCGCTTCTGCTCCTGTGACAATCGCTGCAGATAAAACAGCATTCATATTGAGATAAGAATCTGTTGAGCGCGCTGGTCCGATACAAATGGCTTCATCAGCTAAAAGGACATGTAGGGCTTCTTTATCTGCTTCTGAGTAAACTGCAACAGTTGCAATTCCCAATTCTCTAGCAGCACGAATAATACGAACTGCAATTTCTCCACGATTGGCAATCAATAGCTTCTTAAACATTATTTCTCCCTTAGGTTTGCCCAACTAGTTCCCAATAGCAAATGTTAATATTCCACTCGCTGCTAATTTACCATCAACCTCTGCTTTTGCTTCAACCACTGCAATAGAGCCACGGCGTTTAATAAATTTAGCCGTCATCACCAACTGATCTCCTGGAACAACTTGTTTTTTAAACTTCACCTTATCCATGCCAGCGTAAAAAACTAATTTTCCTTTGTTTTCATCCTTAGATAATTCAAGGACTCCTGCTGTCTGAGCTAATGCTTCCATAATTAAAACACCAGGCATCACTGGATAGTCAGGGAAATGACCATTAAAGAATGGCTCATTAATAGTAACATTTTTAAGCGCCACAATTTCATCTTCTGAGACCTCTAACACACGATCAACCAAAAGCATAGGATAACGATGTGGAAGGGCTTCTTTTATCTTTTGGATATCTATCATTTAATGCGTACCAATCCTTTTCCAAAATCAACCACTTCTTCATTATTCACAAGAATTTCTGTAATGGTACCATCTTTTGGTGCTGGGACTTCATTCATCACTTTCATAGCTTCAATAATTAAAAGTGTCTGACCTTTTTTTACCGTATCGCCAACAGAAACAAAATTAGGTTTATCTGGTGCTGGTGCTAAATAAGCTACCCCAACAAGAGGACTATCAACAATATCGCCCTCACTCTCTCCGCTAACTGTCTCATTAATGATCTCATTCAAGGCAGATTCTTCAACTTGAATGGTTGAAACAGGCGCTACTGTAGCAAGAGAAACAGCTGGAGTATCTGAGACGACTTGACGGTCGTTTTTACTGAACACCAACTCTCCTTCGCTTGTTTTATATGAAAATTCTCTGAGACTTGATGTGTCAAACTGTGCCATCAAATCTTTAATTTCCGTAATATTCACGCTTCATCCTCCCAACGTTTAAAGGCGACCACTGCATTATGCCCACCAAAACCAAAAGTATTTGAAATCGCATAAGTTAGTTCTTTTTCTAATCCTTGCCCATAGACAACATTTGCTTCAATATAATCTGACAACTCTTTTGTTCCTGCTGTCATAGGAACATAGGCATGTCGAATTGCTTCAATCGTAGCAATAGCTTCAACCGCGCCTGCAGCTCCTAGTAAATGACCTGTGAATGACTTGGTTGAAGATACTGGAACGTCTTTTCCAAATACTGAAACAATCGCAGCACTTTCCCCTTTTTCATTAGCTGGTGTTGATGTTCCGTGAGCATTCACATAATCAACTTGACTAGGAGAAATGCCAGCCTCATCAATTGCTAGTTTCATCGCTTTAATAGCTCCTAATCCTTCTGGATGCGGAGATGTCATATGATAGGCATCACAAGTATTGCCATAACCTACTACTTCTGCTAAAATAGTTGCCCCTCGTTTTTGAGCATGTTCCAAGCTTTCAAGTACCAACATCCCTGATCCTTCTCCCATCACAAATCCATTTCTATCCTTATCAAATGGAATAGAAGAACGATTTGGATCTTCTGTTGTCGATAAAGCAGTTAAAGCTTGGAAACCAGCAATAGCAAATTTTGTGATGGAACTTTCAGATCCACCAACCAGCATGACATCTTGAAGTCCAAACTTGATAGTTCTAAATGCTTCACCAATCGCATCATTGGATGAGGCACAAGCTGTATTAACCGATTTACATATACCATTGGCACCAACTTTCATGGCTACATTTCCTGCTGCCATATTTGGAAGAGCTTTAGGAAGTGTCATAGGTTTAACACGTTTGGCACCTTTTTCATGAAGACGAATGACCTGATCTTCAATTTCGTAGATTCCACCAATTCCTGATGCAACAATCACGCCAAAGCGATCATGATCAAGATTCTCAAGATCTAGCTTAGCATTTTCAACAGCTTCTAGTGAAGCATATAAAGCATATAGTGAATATTGATCATAACGATTGGTATCTTTTTTTACAAAATATTTATCAAATGGAAAATCTGAGATTTCACCTGCATTGTGAACATTGTAACCCTCTAAATCAAAACGTGTAATCGGCCCGATTCCAATATGACCTTCTTTTAGGTTATTCCAAAATACTTCTGGTGTGTTACCGATTGGCGATGTGACACCGTATCCTGTTACAACAACTCGCTTATTTGTCATTTTTTACCTCAATCTCTCAAAAACTTATTTTAGTTCATCATTAGACAATAGAATTACATGGTCATCCCACCATCAATAGCAATCGTTTGACCTGTCAAATATTCTTGTCCAGCTAAATAAGCAACTAACTCAGCCACTTCTTCTGGCTTTCCGATGCGCTTCATTGGAATCTGAGCTACCATTGCATCTTTCATCTTATCAGGGATAGCATCCGTCATATCTGATTCAATAAAACCTGGTGCAACAACATTCACACGAATTCCTCTACTAGCCACCTCACGCGCAACAGATTTTGTAAAACCAATTAAACCAGCCTTTGAAGCAGCATAATTTGCTTGACCAATATTACCAGTTAAGCCAACCACACTCGATATGTTGATAATAGCACCTTCTCTAGCTTTTGTCATCGGTTTCAAGACCGATTGTGTCATATTAAATGCTCCTGTTAAATTAATCTTGAGAACAGCTTCAAAATCTTCCTCAGTCATTTTTAACATCAGCTTATCACGTGTCACCCCTGCATTATTGATTAATACATCAACTGAGCCTAGCTGTTGGATAGCTTCCTCTACCATTCGCTTGGCATCAGTATAGTCTGAAACATCTCCTGAAACGGCAATGACTTTAACACCATAATGAGCAAATTGCTTAATAATATCTGAGCTGACTTCTGATCGACCATTCAATACCACATTAGCTCCCAGACTTGCAAATCGATGGGCAATGGCAAGACCGATCCCTCGAGTTGAACCTGTTATAAAAACATTTTTTTGGTTGATTTCCATTACCCTTTCTCCTGTTCTAAAAATGTTACTAAACTTTCACAATCTTCTACTTGCGCCATTTGAGCGGATGGATCAATTTTTTTAATAAAACCTGATAAAACCTTCCCTGGACCAATTTCAACAAATTGACTAGCACCCATTTCTTGTAATACGCCAATAGATTCATAAAAACGAACGGGTTCTTTCACTTGACGCGCCAATAATGTTTTTATGTCACAATCTGACATGACCTCAGCTTCCGTGTTGCCAACAAGAGGAATCTGAAAAGGTTTAAATGAAGTCATTTCTAATTCTTTAGCCAAAGCTTGACTAGCCGACTCAAGTAAAGCCGTATGGAAAGGACCAGACACATTCAGAGGAATCAAACGTTTAACACCTTCTAATTTTAAAAGCTCCACTGCTTCATTGACAGCAGCAACTTCTCCTCCAATAACAATTTGCCCAGGTGTATTATAATTAGCTGGTGTTACAATTCCTTTGACGCTAGCTTTTTGACAAGCTGCCTCAATGATCTCAGGTGCTGTATTCATCACCGCTACCATCTTACCACTCCCTTTTGGAGCAGCAATTTCCATAAACTCACCACGCTTAGCCACCAAAGGAAGCGCTTCTTCAAAAGATAAGGCACCACTAGCAACCAAAGCTGAGTACTCTCCTAAAGAAAGACCAGCTACCATATCAGGTCGAATCCCTTTTTCTAACAGTAAGCGATAGATGGCCACAGATGTCGTGAGAATAGCAGGTTGAGTAAAACGTGTTTGATGTAATTTGTCCTCATCTTCATCAATCAATTGACGTAAATCATACCCCAATAATCGACTGGCTTGATCAAAGGTTTCCTTCACAATAGGATAGTGATCATATAAATCTCTAGCCATGCCCACTTTTTGAGCCCCTTGGCCAGCAAATAAAAATGCTGTTTTCATCTCCTAGTCCTCAATTACATTAGCCCAACGGCTTGCTTGCTCTTTAATCACTTCAGCCGCACCATAATAAAGATCTTTTAAAATCTCTTCACAAGATTCTTCTCTTTTAATTAAACCAGCAATTTGTCCAGCCATTACAGAACCATTAGCTACATCTCCATCAACAACAGCGTTACGAAGAGCTCCAGCCCCTAATTCTTCAATCGCGTCTGCACTAATTTTACCAGCTAGAAACTCTTTTTCTGCTGCTGCATAAGCACTAGATAATTTATTTTTGATCGCACGTACAGGATGCCCGACAATTGATGCTGACACAACTGTATCAATATCTTTAGCTTTTAGAATCTTATCTTTATAAGCTTGATGAGCATTGGATTCTTTAGCTACTACAAATCGTGTCCCTACTTGCACTGCCTCAGCTCCTAACATAAATGCTGCTGCAACACCTGATCCATCAGCGATTCCTCCTGCTACAATAACAGGAATATCAACAGCATCAACAACTTGTCTTGCCAAAGTCATAGTGGTCAATTTTCCAATATGACCGCCAGCCTCCATCCCTTCTGTAATCACAGCATCAACACCCAATTTTTCCATACGCTTAGCTAAAGCGACACTAGGAACAACAGGAATCACTGTAATACCTGCATCATGGAAACGTTGCATATATTTTCCAGGATTTCCCGCTCCAGTAGTAACAACTTTAACACCTTCTTCAATGACCAAGTCAACAATATCATCAACAAAAGGGGATAAAAGCATAATATTAACGCCAAATGGCTTATCTGTCATTGACTTAATTTTATCAATATTAGCCTTTACAACCTCTTTAGGCGCGTTACCGCCACCAATAATACCTAGACCACCAGCTTTGGAAACAGCTCCTGCTAGATCACCATCCGCTACCCAAGCCATACCACCTTGGAAGATAGGATATTTAATACCTAATAATTCTGTTATACGCGTTTTCATTTCTTGTGCTTTCTAGTTTTAGATTTAAATAATTTGACTATCAAACTATAACTTATAAGAAGAGAGAATATCCTAAAGAATACTCTCTACTCAATTATTTTGTTTTTTCTTCAACGTAAGCAACAAGGTCACCTACAGTGTTAAGTCCATCTTCAGTTTCAATTTGGATATCAAAAGCATCCTCAATTTCTGAGATTACTTGGAAGACATCAAGTGAATCTGCATCCAAATCATCAAAAGTTGTCGTTAATTGAACTTCTTCTGCTTCTTTACCAAGTTCTTCTACAATAATTTCTTGTACCTTTTCAAATACTGCCATTTTAAAACTCCTTAAATATTTTTATAAATTTGTGCTTAGCACATGATAACTAAATTTTAACGATTAAATTGCCCCATGTCAAGCCTCCACCAAATCCTGAGAGCAATACAGTTTGACACCCTTCCAAGCGAATGGTACCATCTTCTACCAATTCTGATAACAAAATAGGAATACTAGCTGCACTTGTATTACCATAAGACATCAAATTAGCAGGGAACTTTTCTCTCGGTACACCAATCTTCTTAGCCATTTTATCCAAAATACGAATATTGGCCTGATGTAACAAAAAGTAATCGATTTGTTCATGAGCAATACCACTCTGAGACAGGGTCATCAAAATACTTTTTGAAACATCACGAATGGCAAAATCAAAGATTGCACGACCATCCATTTTGATGTACTGAGTCAATAAATCATCCTCTTGTCTAGAAAAAGGAGACGTCAAACCTTTTTGACCAGATACCAATCCTCCTCTAGAACCATCTGTATTCAGTGATTCCGCTACGAAGCGACAATCATCACTAGCTTCTAGCAGAACGCCTCCAGCACCATCTCCGAATAAAACAGCAGTTGACCTATCATTCCAATCTAAACTTTTTGAAAAGACCTCAGCACCGATTACAATGCCTTTTTTATAGAGACCTGACTGAATAAATTTATCTGCCGTTGCAAGAGCAAAAACAAATCCACTACAGGCAGCAGTCATATCAAAAGCAAATGCTTGTGTTGCACCAATCTTCCCTTGAACAAGAGCTGCCGTTGATGGCATCATGCTATCTGGCGTGATGGTCGCAACAATGATAAAATCTAGATCCTCTGGTGTTAGATTTGCCTTTTCTAATAATTTTTGTGCTACTTGACTGGCTAAATCACTCGTATTTTCATCGTAAGAAATACGACGTTCTCTAATACCTGTACGACTGGCTATCCAGTCATCACTCGTATCCATGATTTGAGATAAGTCATTATTCGTTACCGCCTGCTTGGGAACATAATGTGCTACTTGACTGATTTTTGCATATACCATTACATTAACCTCTCAAGAAAGCTATGAAGATTTTTTAGCCCTCTCTCAAGAGCCAAGACTTCACTTTCATCCATCTCATCCACAATTTGTGCAACCATATTTTTATGGAATTTTTGATGTAATCGGAACAAAAGCTTGCCTTTTTTAGTCAAAGTAATGTACACTACTCGTCGATCAACTTTTGACCTGGTACGCTCAATATAACCCTTTTTCTCCAGTTTATTTAAACTAGTCGTAACAGTCCCAAGTGTCAACATTAATTCACGAGCAATATCACTAGGTGTCACATTTTCAGTTTTACCAATGATATCAATGGTATGCATTTCTTTTAGAGATACCTCACTAAATCGACTAGTTCTCAAACTATTTTCTTCCACAATCAATACTCGATTAAAAATATCAACTAGATAGCTATTAATTTGATGATAGTCCATGATACACCTCCTAAAATAAAACTTTGACTATCAAAGTTTATCAAAAGAAATGCATTTTGGCAAGTAAAATACTGATATTTTCAAAAAAATAAAGGAGATTGACAGCCAAAAAGTAGCTCAAAAGCCCATAATATCAGCTCTTTTAGACTATAATTTAAATATAAAATTATTTTATCTTCAAACTATTAGACCTATTTCCCTTCAAATTTTGGACGGCGTTTTTCAGTATAGGATCTGACACCTTCTTTAAAATCATCTGTAAAAGCTAAAGATTTTTGAAGATCTAACTCAAGGTCTGTATAATATTCCCACTGTGAAAATTCACTCTCCCAGACCATCTGCTTGATAGCAGCATAAGAATTAAAAGATCCTCTCTGTAATCTCGTTACAAGACGTTCTACTGTTTTGTCTAATTTCTCAGAAGGACACATGCGATAAACAAAACCATACTCCACAGCCTTCTCAGCCGTAACTGGATCTGCTGTCATTGTTAATTGTGTTGCACGATTAACCCCTATCGAACGTGTCAATAAATAAATTCCCCCTGCATCTGGAGCCAAACCAACATTCACAAAGGCTTGAATAAAACGAGATTTCTCAGAAGCAATACAAAAATCCGCTGCTACAACCATGTTAAAGGCCGCTCCAGCTACTGCACCATCCACACTCATAATGACGGGCTTTGGCAGTTTTTTTAATCGAAATGAAATCACATTGACCAATTCTGCAATTTTTACTAAAGAATCAATATCATCCTCATCCACAGCTCTTTGCATTTCAGCTAAATCTCCACCAACTGAGAAGACTTTGCCAACAGCATCCACAATGAGTAGTTGAACTTGCTGATTAGCCTCGACCTCATCTAGCACTGCCAAAATTTCTTGACAAAATGGAATATTAAATCCATTTGAAACCAAAGGACGATTGAAGGTCAGTTTAGCAATACCGTCATTAACAGTATAAATTAAATGTTGAAAGTTCATCAATTTCTCCCAGTGGGTCATAAAACGGTTACGACTATTGAGACCTATTATATCTTAAAAAATTTTTTAATCAAGGCTTATTTTAGTTTCATCTATCTAACTAATAGAGTCAATCACTTGACAGCACTAGATTTTCTACTCAAAATTTTTAGAAGATTTTTTCACTCAATACCACATATTTATACCTCAAAACAAAAAAAGAGTAAGTATCAAGACTTACTCTTTTGCTTACTAATTGAAAAATGCTTCATAAAGTGCTTTAATAGCAGCTTTTTCCTGTTCTGTCTTAATCACAAACATAACAGACACTTCGCTTGACCCTTGAGAAATCATCTCAAGATTGATTCGCTTATCTGATAAAGCCTTAGTAGCAGTTGCTGTCACACCAATATGACTCTTCATATTTTCCCCAACAATCATAATAATAGACAGACCATGTTCTATTTCAAGTTCATCAACCCCTAGGTCTCTAGTCAATCTAGAAATAATCTCTTGTTCCTTAATCGGTGTTAACTCACGCTCTCTAAGAACGATTGACATATCATCAATTCCTGTTGGCATATGCTCCCATCTAATATTCAATTCTTCTAAAATTTGGAGTACTTTACGACCAAAACCAACTTCACGGTTCATCAAGTACTTAGAAATATTAATACTAACAAATTTATCATCACCAGCAATACCAACAACTGGAATCGTTTCTCCAGTATGCTCCAATACAATACGAGTTCCAGGATGGGTTGGATTATTCGTGTTTTTAATAACCAAAGGAATTTTTCCACGATAAGCAGGAATCAAGGCTTCATCATGCAAAACTGAAAAACCAGCATAAGCCAATTCTCGCATCTCACGATAAGTAAGTTCAGGAATTGAGTGTGGGTGGTGAACAACCCCAGGGTGAGCAGCAAAAATACCATCAACATCAGTAAAATTCTCATAAAGATCTGCTTTGACACCTGCAGCAACAATTGAGCCAGTGATGTCAGATCCACCTCTAGAAAATGTACAAATTTGATCATCAATTGTAACACCAAAGAAACCAGGAATGACTAAAATCTCATCACTATCAATCAATTCCTCTAGTTTATCATAGCTCGATGGTAAGATACGTGCATTTCCAGGCTCACTGGTAACAAATAGGCCAGCTTGTCTAGGATGAACATATTTAGCTGATAAACCATTTTTCTTAAAATATTCTGCAATCAATTTGGCATTATTATCTTCTCCTGCGGCTAAGAAAGCATCATACAAAAAATCGTTATGTTCAATAGGCAAACTAGCCAATTCAATAATCGCAGTTGAAATTTTCTCTAAAATCTTAGCCCCTAAATCTAGTTCATCAATAATAGACTGGTAACGTTGAATAATCCATTCTTGATGTTCTGTGACATCTTTTTCGGATGTATAAGCTTTATAATACTTGATTAAGGCATCCGTCACTTTAGTGTCCTCAAGAGAACGCTTTCCAGGCGCAGAAACCACAATAAAACGACGATCAGAATCAGATTGAACAATATCTAATACCTTTTGCAATTGAGTCGCAGAGGCTAAAGAACTACCTCCAAATTTCACAACTTTCATAAGCACTCCTAAAATAAATAATATGTAAATTATAGCAAAATTCTGACAATATGTCAGCAAGTATTTTTCTATACCTCCGACACTTTCACTTTTCTTCAGTAAAGCCATAACATCACTTCTGTTTTATTTGAACATGGCTTTTCTTTATAAAGGTGATAATTTGTGTTAAAATAAAAATATGACTTATAAAGCGATTATTTTTGACATGGATGGTGTTTTATTTGATACTGAGAAATTTTACTACGACCGTAGGAAAGAATTTCTTGACCAAAAAGGAATTAGTATTACACATCTTCCACCAACCTTTTTTATCGGTGGTAACATGCAACAAGTTTGGCAACATATTTTACGCGATGATTATGACAAGTGGGATATCGATACCCTTCAAAAAGAATACATTGACTACAAAAAAAAACATCCTCTTCCATACCGTTATCTTATTTTTAACGACGTTAGACAGACTTTGCACTGGGCTCACAAAGAAGGATACAAGATTGGATTGGCCTCTAGCTCAAGTAAATATGACATCTTAAAAGCCCTGTCTGAGACACACCTAACCGATTATTTTGATATTATTTTATCCGGTGAAGAATTCCCAGAAACTAAACCTAACCCTGAAATCTACAATACTGCCGCAAAACTATTAGGAGTGAAAAAAGAAGAGTGTCTAATTATTGAAGATAGTGAAAAAGGGATTTCAGCTGCAGTCAATGCTCAGATTGATGTTTATGCCATTAAAGATATCCATTTTGGCATCGATCAATCAAAAGCAAAGAAAACAATCAATAACCTTACCGAATTAGTAGGACAACTGACACTTAATCAATTTCTTCACTAACTCCTTCTTCTCTTTCTTGTTATACAAACATTATTAACGGGTGAGAGGGACACTAACTATCTAGAGAAGACCAAGTGGTCTTCTCTTTTTGTAGCTTTAAAATAAGCATAAAACTGTAGTCAGTAGAAACTACTTTGCTAAACATGAGCTTATTTTGAGTATAAGAAATCTAATGTGACATATTTTATAGATTTAAATACAAAAAAAGAAGACCAATACGTCCTCCCTTTATTTCTATAGTCCGTACGGGATTCGAACCCGTGTTACCGCCGTGAAAAGGCGGTGTCTTAACCCCTTGACCAACGGACCATATATAAAATA